>JBAVAA010000182.1:0-4841 GCA_049585515.1 Terriglobales bacterium
TCCCAGAATTCGGGGCAGAAATATTGACCTCATGATGAGGCAGCCGATGAGCAAGTCAAAGAATCCGAAAAATACCAGATCGATCTGTTCGGCCTGAGACCGTAATTTGAGAAGCATGAGCACCAGCGCCTGCAATTGTTCGACCTTGAAAACGCTCAAGTACTGCGCGCCTCCCAAGAGCGTGAAGGGGGCAAGATAACAAACATAGCTAAGCGCCTGAATCGCACATCCCACCAGGCTGAAGAAAATCGCCAATAGAGCCAGGCTGCTGTTCACAGGCTTGAACAAGTCGTAAAAAAGAAGCGTAACCGTTATATAGAGCGCGGTCGCGATGAGATTGACGGCGAAGCCCATCCGAAACAAAGACTCGTGCGCCAGGATATTGTTCGCGGTGGCCGTCGCGTCCCCAGGTACGACGAGCCCTTTCACCAGGAACTCCGCAGAAATCACCGTCAGAAAATAAAGCAGGTAAACGAAGCTGGTGATCCTGACTCTAGGATGCGGCGCTGATTCTGCGATCGGCTTCGTCATGTCTGTCGAGCAGCCTTGCGCCCGGCCTTACTGCAATACCACCTGGTCGCCTTCTTTCAATCCTGACAGCAACTCGGTTTTGGCGCCATTCGAGATGCCGATGTTGACGGCGAGCTTCTTTTTGCCATCTTTGGCTTTGGGATCGGGTATCTCGACCGATGCCTTCTTGTCCTTGTCGTAAATGATGGAACCTTCCGGAATCTGCAGCACGTTCTTGTGCTCTTCGAGAATGATCTCCGCATTGGCCGTCATCATCGCCTTGAGGACGCCCTCGGGGTTGTTGATCGAGACGCGCACTTCAAACGTGGTCACGTTATCTTTCTCAACGCCCATGGGAGAAATCTTGGTCACCTTGCCGGTGAAGGTCTTGTCTTTGAAGGACTCGACTTTGATCCGGGCGGGTTGTCCCAGATAAACCTTGCCGATATCGCTCTCGTCCACCTTGCCTTTGACATAGACTTCGCTGGTGTCGCCGAGGGTCATCACTAGCGTCGCAGTCGAACCCAATACAAGAATTGAACTCACCGCGTCGCCAATTTCCACGTCGCGCGACAAAACAATTCCATCCAGCGGAGATTCAATCGTGGTGTAACCAAGCTGCTCTTCCAGTTGCTTGAGGTTGGCGCGGTCCTGGGCCATCTGGCCCTGGGCCTGGCCGATCTTGGCCTGCAGAACCAGCAACTGCGCCTTGGCGACATTTTGCTTGTTCAGAGCCATCTTGTAGTTTCTTTCGGCGTCGTCGAGCGAGGAGGCGGAAACCACGCCGTCTTTGGCCATGCCGTCGGCGCGGTCATAAGCGCGTTTCAGCAGTGGGACATCGGGCCCTTCGGCATCGACTCTGGCGCGCTCCAGGTCGGCGCGCGTGCCGTTCAGGCTTGCGGTCGAAGCCTCCAATTGCGCGCGGGCCTGATCGACGCGGGCTTGTATCTCGTCCCGGTCGAGTTCGGCTAGCAGCTGGCCTTTCTTCACTCTATCGCCGTAATCGACGTAAAGTTTCTTCACGATGCCGCTGGCCTTGGACTTGACCTCGACTTCGGTGATCGGCGTGATCTTGCCGGTTGCCACCACGCTTTTCGCCAAATCTCCGCGCTCGACTTTGGCGAGCTTCGAGGGGTCAATCTTGGTCCCACCACTGGAGGCGATCAGCGCACCGGCAACCACCAGGACTACAACCACTGCCGCTATTGAGCTCCAGATAATGATTCGTTTGCGCCGTTTTTTCCTGCCGTTGCCGTTACCTTCCACGACTGCCTCCTGCTTGACTTCGAATCTTAAAACCGTCATTCACCTGGTGTTACGCGAGAACCTTGGGAATAGTTCCCGAAACCGCATGATGGTAGACAGGGGCTTGCCCCGTCTCTATGCGTGCGCAACCGTCTCACAAGTAATTAGACCGCCGGACGACGAAAAAGAAAGCGAAGGTCTCGGGTCCGGAGCAGGGACTGCTGCCCCGGCTGTCCAGCTAAGCATAGCTCGCCGGCCTCTAAAGCCGCACGAGGCGTTCCGCAGCGTGAAAAAGTCTTCTATTTCGATTGTATCGCCAACAACGTTGCTGAGCCGAGGTTTATCCCTTTGGAATGTTAAAATTAGACTTCCATGATTGCATACGTGCTGCTGCGGGTGTTCGTCATCCTGCTCCTGGTAGCGGCCAATGCCTTCTTCGCCGCGGCCGAGTTCGCGCTCGTCAGCGTCCGCGAAACCCGCATCCAGCAATTGATCGAGGCGCATCGCGTGGGCGCCCGCACCGTCCTCAAGCTTCACCAGCAGCTCACCCGCGTCGTGAATGGAGTCCAACTCGGGATCACCGTCACGAGCCTGACCCTGGGTTGGTTGGGCGAGCCGGCTCTGGCGCGACTGTTTGAGTTCTGGATCGGAAGGGTTCCGTATGCGGCGATCTACGCTCACGCCACTGCAGTCGCGGTTGCGTTTGTCTTAATCACTAGTTTGCACGTGATTCTGGGTGAACTGGTTCCTAAGTCGCTGGCCTTGCAACGAGCCGAGCGCGTTGCACTCGCGGTGGCTGCGCCCATGGATGTTTTCCTGACCATCACCGGTCCGCTGACGATTGGCATGAGCCGAGTGGCCGGTTTTGTGCTTCGCGCCTTCGGCACGCGCGAGGTCCGGCACGGTTCGGTGCACTCTCCCGATGAACTCAAACTGATCGTAACCGCCGCGCACCATTCCGGACAGCTTTCTTCGGCCCAGGTGGAGATGTTGCTGAACGCGCTCGAACTAGACAGTATTACCGCGCGCCAGGTGATGGTGCCTCGCACCCGGATTTTTTCCCTTCCCTCGGACTTGACCTTGGACGAAGCTTTGTCACGCGTGGTCGAAGATCAGCATTCGCGCGTTCCGGTATATGATCCACAGCGCGGTCCCGAACATATTGTTGGGGTGCTCTACGTCAAGGACCTGATGCGCTGGACGCGGCTGCGCCTCGGACTCGCCGCTGCTCCTCCCGCTGCCATGCGTATCGCCCAGATGAAGATTGGCCAAGTCATGCACGATGTGCTGGTTGTGCCGGAAACCAAGTCATTGCTGGAGCTGCTCGGGGAATTCCAGCAGCGCCGACGGCACCTCGCGGTGGTGGTCGACGAATTCGGCTCGACTGCGGGAGTGGTGAGCGTGGAAGACGTGCTGGAGCAGTTGGTCGGCGAACTGGAAGACGAATACGACGTCGCTTCCACGCAACCCGTAGTCACCGATGCGAACGCGCCTCTCGTACTGGACGGCGCGATCAACATTCGCGATCTCGAGACTCAATACGAGTTGAAGCTTCCCCAAGACGAAGGTTTCGAGACTCTGGCCGGCTTCGTGCTTTCGCGCCTGCAAAAGGTGCCGGCGGGAGGCGAAGCGTTCGAGTACGAGGGTCGGCGTTTTGTCGTAGAGAAAATGGAGGGGCATCGCATTGCGACGGTGAGGATCGAGCCGCTGCCCGCGGCGCCGGAGACGGCGGTGCCTGAGTCCACGGAATCGGTTGAGCGCGCGGGAGACTAAAACTCCTTATGCCGCGCTACATCATCTCCCGCGTCCTTTACACCCTGCCCGTCATCTGGCTCGTCGTCTCCACCGTCTTCCTCTTAATTCATTTCGTCCCGGGAGATCCAATCCAGCAAATGCTGGGCGAAGGCGCGGCCACCAGCGATATCCAGGCAGCAAGACACGCCTATGGGCTCGATGTCCCGCTCGGCGAACAATACCTGAATTATTGGCGAGGCGTACTGCACGGAGATCTGGGCAAATCGCTGCGCTTCAACCAGGGAGTTACAACTCTTATATCCCAGCGTTATCCATTTACTTTGCAACTTACACTTGCGTCGTTATTCGTGGCGATAGTCCTTGCCATTCCCGCAGGCGTGCGCTCGGCGCAGCGTCGCAATCTGTGGGATGACCGCCTGCTGAGCGTCGTCAGCCTCTTCGGCCTGTCGTTTCCAAATTTCGCGCTGGGCCCGGTGCTGATCCTGTTCTTCGCGGTAGAAGTCGGATGGCTCCCCGTCTCCGGTTCGGGCACCATCGCGCATTTAGTGCTGCCCGCCATCACCATGGGAGGAGCGCTGGCCGCGATCCTGACCCGCATGGTGCGGACCTCGATGCTGGAAGAGTTAGGACAAGACTACATCCGCACCGCCCGCGCCAAAGGCTTGCCTGAGCGCTCGGTAGTCTATCGTCACGCGCTGCGCAATGCGATGATCCCGATCCTGACCGTTTTAGGATTACAATTCGGCGCGCTGCTGGCCGGAGCGATCGTTACCGAAACGATCTTCTCCTGGCCTGGCATAGGACGACTCACGATCCAAGCCATCGCCAACCGCGATTACTATCTGGTGCAGGGATGCATTCTGGCGATTGGGTTGACATATGTGGCCGTGAACTTTCTGACTGACTTGCTTTACTCGGCGGTGAATCCCAGGATAAGACAGTAAATTCTGAGACCTATTCAGTCCTTCACCAGCCAAGCCAGTGCTTCGTCGCGGGTCTTAAAAGCGGGGAATTCGCGACGAGAGAAGCTACTCAGGCTTTTGGAGAAATCCTCGGGAAGGGCCTCCGCTCCCACCCATGCGGTTTTCTTTATGAAAGGCTTATCGAAGACTGCTGTTTCCTGCATTACCCGCAAGGCTTCCGCGTCAAAGGTTGCGGCGGTGAAATCGGAGAATATCAAGACCGAACCGCGTGGACGCGTAGTCACAACCTCGGGCAGTGCTCGCAAAACCTTTTCGACTTCGTCAGCCGAACACTGTGATAAATCTACCAGCAGAATCTGTTTTCCCTGATGGGTGATAAAGCGAATGCGGTTGTTCATGGTGCGGACC
>JBAVAA010000183.1:0-6732 GCA_049585515.1 Terriglobales bacterium
GTTGATGGCGTCGGTGAACGCGCCCGGCTGCGCCGAAAAGGATGCGGCTGCGTACATTGCCTTTCTCGACGCGCAAAAAGAAGTGAATGCTGCAAAAAAGATTGGGACCCAAGGCTACTGCATGGGCGGCGCGCTGGTGGTGAGGACCGCGGCGACTGTGCCCGATCGCATTGGCGCGGGCGCGTCGTTCCACGGCGGCGGACTGGTGACCGACAAACCGGATAGCCCGCATCTGCTCGCGCCCAAGATCAAGGCGCGCATGTATTTCGGGATAGCGGCGAATGACGACGCAAAACAGCCCGATGCCAAGGACAAGCTGAGGGAAGCCTTTGCCGCCGCCAGGGTGCAAACGGAGATCGAAGTGTATCCCGCGCTGCATGGATGGTGTGTGCCGGATATGCCCATGCGCGATGGCGCGCCGATCTATAACAAAGTCGAAGCCGAGCGCGCCTGGGGGAAACTCGTCGCCTTATATCGAGCGGCCCTCGCGTAACCGACCGCCCGTTGCGCGACTTTTCCAGCCATCGTTTACAACTCCGTCGTTTACAGTCCGCATCCTTTACAATCCTCGTCGTTTACAATCAAGGATTCTCTCTCGATTGGAAACCATAATGATGCACCGTTGGTCGCAACTTTTTATCCCTACTCTTCGCGAGGCTCCGGCTGACGCCGAGGTCGCTAGCCACAAGCTGCTGGTCCGCGCCGGATACATCCGTCAACTGGGCGCCGGAATCTACTCGTTTCTGTTCCTTGGCAATCGCGCTACCCAGAAGATCATGACCATCGTCCGCGAGGAGATGGACAAAATCGGGCAGGAGTTTTACCTGCCGGCGCTGAATCCGCGCGATCTGTGGGAAGAAAGCGGACGCTGGACCATCATGGGCGAAAACATGTTTCGCCTGAAGGACCGCAAGGGCGCTGATCTTTGCCTCGGCATGACTCACGAAGAAGTCATGACTGACATCGCGCGCAAGGAACTGCGCAGCTACAAGCAACTGCCGCAGATCTGGTATCAGATTCAAACCAAATTCCGCGACGAGCCGCGGCCCAAGTCTGGCCTGCTGCGGGTGCGCCAGTTCATCATGAAAGACGCGTACTCGTTCGACATCGACGCCGCCGGGCTCGACGTGTCGTATCAGAAGCATCACGACACCTACTGCCGCATCTTCGACCGCTGCGGCTTGAAGTACATGGTGATCGATGCGCACTCGGGCGCCATGGGGGGATCGAAATCGCAGGAGTTCATGGTGCGCACTCCGGCGGGCGAGGATTTGGTCGTCAGCTGCGAGAGGTGTAACTACGCGGCCAACATGGAAAAAGCGACGTCGAAGCTTGCTCCGGTGGAGGATCTGAAGCCCGAAGGCGATGGCCAGCCGCTCGAAGTACACACTCCCGGACAGAAGACGATTGAAGACGTGGCGCGGTTTCTCGGCGTCTCACCGAAGAACAAGATCAAAACGCTGGCCATGATAATTACGGCGGAGGAGCCGGAAAAGGGACAAGCTCGCATCCCCACGAAGTGGGAACCGGGCTCTGTGTCGCGAGCGGTGGTACTGCTGATGCGCGGTGACCATCAGATGAACGAAGCGAAACTCTCGAGCGCGGTGGGAGGAAAAGAAACGCGCCCCATGCAGGAAGACGAGATTCGCGATCTCTTCAAGTCCCCAGCCGGATACTTAGGTCCGCTCGGCATCGATTGGGCGAAGAACATGGACGAACCGCGCAAACCCATTCTGCTGGTCGATAAGGCGCTCGAAGGGCGTGCGAATCTAATCGGCGGCGCGAACAAAGAGGACTACCACGTCAAACATCTGACGCCGGGAAAGAATTTTCATCCCACGGCCTACGTCGATCTGCGCAGCGTAAGCGCTGGCGAAGACTGCCCTAATTGCGGCTCTCCGCTGCGCATCGATACCGCGGTCGAAGTCGGACACATCTTTAAGCTCGGCTATAAATATTCCGAATCCATGGGCGCGCGCGTGCTCGACCACAATGGCAAGGAGGTCGCGCCCATCATGGGGAGCTATGGGATTGGCATTGAGCGCATCCTGACCGCGGCCGTCGAGCAAAGCAACGATGAAAACGGCTTCTGGCTGCCGCCTTCCATCGCGCCCTTCGACGTGGTGGTCGTCTCGACGAACTCCAAAGACGAAACCATCCGCCGCGCCTCCGAGGACATTGCCCTCCAACTCGAAGCCTCAGGATTCGACGTTTTGCTCGACGACCGCGACGAGAGGCCAGGAGTGAAGTTCAAGGATGCCGACCTGGTCGGTATCCCCTTTCGAATCAATGTGGGAAAGAAAGTTACCGAAGATACTGTCGAAGTCGTTCAACGCTCGACTCTCCACAAGGAGGACGTTAAGATTTCAGCCATAACCGGGCATTTTCAAAAGTTGCGCCAGAGCGGTTAAGACAGGCGGAGAACCTGCTCACAGCGCAGCACGGAATGCCCGCAGACGATTGTTTCTTATGGCAACTCTGAAATTAATTTTTGTCTTCGCCATTCTGGCGGCATTGGTTATAGTGGGGATCAATGTTATTCCGCCATACTTCGCGAACTACGAGCTTGAGGATTCAATAAGAACCGAAGCGCTGCAGGCCACCTACAGCACGCGAACGGATGACGACATTCGCAATGCCGTCATTAAAGAAGCCCGTAAATACGAAATTCTGCTGACGCCAAAACAAGTCCACATTTATCGAACCGGCGCCATTGCCACTGGCACGCTCGCGATCGACGCTGAGTACAGCGTTCCTCTCGAACTGCCCGGCTATTCGACGGTCCTCGAGTTCCATCCTTCCACGAAAAATAAAGGCGTGTTCTAAAGGGCAGCTCGAACCCGAGCATTCCCGAGGATTTTTAGCCCGGGAATTTCTGCGAAAAGGCATTCCCGATCAAGTGATCTATAGCCAAGCGACATCTCGGGGGTTGTTTTTCCTAAACCCTGTCACCTGTCACCTGCGACCTGCCCCACACTACTTCTTGAGTTCCTGCGGCCAGTTCACAATCAAGGTCAGGTTGGACGAGTTCTGCACTGGCGCCTGCACCATCAGAAAACGCTTGCCGTCCGCGGAAACCTCAAATTGTCCGTCTCCCACCGGCTGCGTAGGAAATAAGATCTGCGGCTTGCCCAGCTCCAGGCTTTCGCCATGGGTGCTCACGTCCACTGCGGCCATGCGGTTGTGGTCATCCAGGTAGAAGATTTCCTTGCCGTTGCGGTTCCACGTGGCCAGGTTGCCGTCTCCCACTAAAAACCTGCCTCCGGGTTTAGGGAAGGCTACGACATAAACCTGGCTATGACCCGCTTCGAACGACGTAAAAGACATCCATTTTCCATCAGGCGAAAACACCGGATATCGGGTGTTGTACTGTTCTTGAAGGAAGGCAAAAGGCTTGCGGTCGCCGAACGTCGGCATCACCCATATATTGAAGTGGCCGCCGGCGAAGGTTTCATAGCCAATATATTTGCCATCCAGCGACCAGTTAAAGGGGTACTTGTCCAGGTCGTCATGATAGAGCAATTCCTCCTGGCGGGCGCCGTTGGAGGGCCGGGTGTAAAGGTCAATCTTGCCGTTGCGCCCAGAGTCGAAAACAATGGTGTTTGAATCCGGAGACCAGATAGGATCGTCATCTCTGGATTGCGAGAAACTAAACTGTGACTTAGTGCCGCGGACCAGATCGTAGATGTAAATCTCCAGGTGTCCTCCAGCATCGGTCCGTGCCGCCGAAACCTTTTTCCCGTCGGGCGAGATGTGGGCATCCTGAAAGTTTCCACTGTCAATGACGTCTGCCTTTTTCCCGCTGCGGTCGTACCACGCCAGGTCGAGAGTGGCGGTCTGGCCGCCGGCGAAGATCAGCTTGCCCTCCTTTGAAACTGAGAATGCAGCCCCTCCTCGGGTGTCGCCATGAATCTGCTCGGCGACTGGCACGGGACTACCGGTCAATTTCAAATTTTTCTCATCGAAGCTCTGGCTCATCAAGTTCCCACCGTGGACGAACAGCAAATGTCCATTGGCGTAGTCGCCGCGGAGATCCGTGTCCACCAGAATTGTGTCCTGCTGCGAACCGAGAGCGCCCAGATGAATATTTCCCCCTTCCTGGGTACCGCTTTTGAATTGAAAAAAGATAAAGTGCTTTCCATCGGGCAGAAATGTCGCCCAGCGCGGGGAACCTAGATCGGCCGCTGCCTTCTCCTCGCCGATGGCACGGGAGGGTGTTCCGCCCGCCGCCGGGATGCGGAACATGGCCGATTGCGACGAGGGGGTATATAAAATTGTGCCGTCGGGTCCCCATGCGCCTCCGCGAGGCGAGGCAGCGTCGGCCAGAGTTTGCACAGCTCCGCCGCTCGCGTCGATGATCCTCAGCTTCCCTTGTGCAAAGAAACCAAGGGTTCGGCTGTCTGGAGACCAGAACGGAGAAGAGGCGTCGTCGGTGCCGGCCAGCGGTTGCGCAGCGGTCGAATCCAAAGGACGTACCCACAGTTGGGGCGACCCGCCGGTGGCCAGTGCCACAAAAGCCAGTTTGGATCCGTCCGGGGAGAGCGCCATGCTCAGCGGATCGAAAGTGTGCTGATCCGGGGCCAAAATACTTACCCGCAACGGGTGAAGACCGGGCGCGGGCGCGCGCAACACAAAGGCAGCGGCCAACGCGAGGGCGGCAACCGCCGCCAGGGCCGCTAAAATCCACGCCAACCTCTGCGACGTTTTCCGCCTTGCCGCCACCGGCGCAGGAACGCCCGCCTGCGACCCCGCCTCGGCAATCCATTGCAACTGTAGCTTGACGTCGTGGGCGGTTTGCCAGCGCTCGTCGGGATCCTTCGCCATGCAGGTCCTGACTACGCGGTCGAGCACGGGCGGCGACATCGGCTGCACCGCCGAAATGGGCTGCGGATCGGATGCCAGTATCGCGGCAACAATGCTGGCCTGGCTCTTGCCCGTGAAGGCGCGCTTGCCCGACGCCATTTCGTACAACACCGCTCCCAGAGCAAAGATGTCGGAGCGTGCGTCGGCTTCTTTTCCTTCCAACTGTTCCGGCGCCATGTATTGGAAGGTGCCCAGCACCATGCCCTGCGCGGTCAGCGGCTGACCAGCCGAAGGCCCGGAGATGGTCATGGTCAAACTCGACGCGGGCGGGGGCGCCTGGGCCGGCGTGGCCTTGGCCAATCCGAAGTCCATCAGCTTGGCGCCGGATTTGGTCAGCATAATGTTGCCCGGCTTCAGGTCGCGATGGATCACTCCGCTCTTATGCGCCTTCTCCAGGCCCTCGCAGATATCGATCCCATACTTCAGCACCTGTTCCGACGACAACGGACCTTTCATGAGGCGATCGGCCAGAGTCTCCCCTTCGAGGTATTCCATGACCAGAAAATCGGTTCCGTCCTGGTGCCCAATGTCATGCAGAGTGCAAATGTTGGGATGGTTTAGCGAAGAGATGGCTCGCGCTTCGCGGTCAAGGCGTTGTTTCGCTTCAAGATTCGCGGAGAGGTGCTGCGGCAGAATCTTGATCGCGACGGTCCGGTCGAGGCGGGTATCGCGGGCGAGATACACCTCGCCCATGCCGCCAGCGCCCAGCGGAGACTGGATTTCGTAAGGGCCAAGCTTGGTGCCAGAAGTGAGGGCCATATGTGCGCGCAATTATAGTCCACGGAACAGCGACTGTGGCCTCGCGGACGGTCGGCAGTCGAATCCTGTGGAGCACGCTTGACGACGCTGTTAGTCTGCCAGTGTTTCGATAGTGGATTGCGGAGTTAATCCGGCGTCGCAAGAAACATCTATGAACCTCTTCCAACGATCATTCTCCTTGACTCTATCGTTCTTCTTGACTCTATTATTGGCCGCTAATCTCGCTTATGGTGCCTCCTACGAATACTTCCGCATAGGGAATAAAAACGACATCCAGACGAAGCCCGCTGCCGGTACGGCGATGATGGGGGGCGGTACCGATCTCGACGACGCGTTTCGTTGGCTTTGCCAGAAGGGCAATGGCGGCGACTTCCTCATCTTGCGCGCCAGCGGAGACGACGCCTACAACTCGTATGTCAACGGATTGTGCAAGACGAACTCGGTCGCGACCCTGGTCCTTCCCGATCGCGCGGCGGCGCAGGATCCGGCGGTGGCACAGATCATTCGGCAAGCGGAGGTGGTGTTTATTTCCGGGGGCGATCAGGGGCACTACATTCGCGCCTGGAAAGGGACTCCGGTCGAGGACGCCATCAATGCCGACGTCGCGGCGGGCAAACCGATCGGAGGCACCAGCGCCGGACTTGCAGTGCAGGGAGAGTTTGTCTATGGCGCTCTCGGCGACAAACCGGATGACAACGATCTTGCGTCCACCGATGTTCTGCCCAATCCTTACTTCGAACGGGTCACGCTGATTCGAGGATTTCTGAAGATCCCGCGCCTGGAGAACCTGTTGACCGATTCGCATTTTGCCAAGCGCGACCGCATGGGCCGCACGCTCGGCTTTCTGGCGCGCATCATGCAGGATGGGTGGTCGAAGTCGCCGCGCGAAATCGCGATTGACGAAAAATCGGCAGTACTTGTCGAATCCGATGGCAAAGCGGTAGTGGTGGGAAACGGCAAGGGAGCATACTTTCTTCGGCCTACGCAGAAACCGAAGACTTGCAAGAAGGGCGAGCCGCTTACCTTTGAGAAGATCGGCGTTTATCGGGTTCCCACTAGCGGACACTTTGATCTTGGGTCATGGAAGGGCGACGGCGGAGTGGCTTATTC
>JBAVAA010000184.1:0-2250 GCA_049585515.1 Terriglobales bacterium
GGCCCGGGCTTCCGCTTTTCGGGCAACGTACAATACGAGCGCTGGCAGATTCCGCTGTTGGCCACGAATCGCCAATCGGACGTGGCTGTGTCGTTTGAGTTCAGCTTCTGGCCAGCCGTACGCACGCATTGAAAGGGTTGGGCCCGCCCCTCCGGTATGTTCGTTGGACAAATTGTATTCTTCCCGCATCTCGGCCGAGGCCGGCGCACCTGAGCAGCAGTTACTGCACGACTACTGTTAATGGCAGGGTGTGGCTCTGGCTGCCCGAACTCGCTGTAATCGTCGCGGTAAAGGTTCCGACTGGTGTCCCGGGGATGGTGTAGGGCGACGGACTGCTGCCCCCGAATAACACAAACGCTAGCACCACGATAGGCACAGCTAGGGCTGGCCGGCGCTTGCGACTTCGCACCCATAACCATATCGAACTCAGGAACACTAAGGATTGAGGTCAGAGCCTTCGCCGATGACGCGAAATACGCACAAAATGCCGTGCCGGTGTGGCGGCGGTAGTAGCCACCCTCATCGTTAAGGATTGCATCTGTTTGCCACGGATTGGCACCGAAGAACTGGGCAGGCTGCAGGTCGGGGCAGGGGTCACCACGGGTGTGATGACGCAGCTCAGGTCCACCGACCCGGTAAACGATCTCGTCGGCGCCAGTTCAAGGGTAAAGCTCGCCGTTTGTCCGGCGGTTATGGCTTGGGACGTCGGGGAGCCGGTAGCGGGGCCACTTCGAAGCCGGGTGGGGTAGCGTTTAGCAGCACAGCGATTCCGCTCACCGAGCTTCCCCAGGAAAACGATGTCAGGATTGCAGTCGCTGCTAATGTCCGCAATCAGGGGAAGGACGCCCGTGATTTGCGTCACATACTTGAGGTAGTGATGAACTTGGGCGGCTGTGGGCAGGATTCACCGTGGGCGGAGGAAGCGCGTCTCCGCAATGAATCGAGGACTTAGGAGTGCTGCAAGCCCCGGACCGGACTACGTTCTCACAGTGACGAAGGCGGCTTTCAGGAAGTCGTTCCTTTGTCCGATAACCTGGCTTCGCCGGAGGGAACCCTTGCCGCGCGGCAACCTCATTGTTCCGTTAAACAACTAAACGGGAAAGCAGCCGACTGGATGGAGGAGATCCGGAAGGCTTTCTGGTTAAACCCGACGCCCGCGAGGCGATCGGATTGCGAATCGGCGATAGGTTTGGGTCGGGAGCCGGAGGTGCCGATCTGGGCTCAACCGTGTGAGAAGTGTGACGCCTAGGGTTGGCGTGACCGATCGGCACGTGCTGCAAGCGGGTAGGCGATGTTAGTTTGCATGAAGCCTGAGGCTGTGATTTTTTTCGCGCAACTTTGTGACTACGAGTGTGTTTGCAACCGGGATCGACTGTGTGTTACTCGTATCGGAATACGAACAAGAAAACGCGCTGCCGTGATGCTTCCTACTCGCATCGGAATATCGATTTTGCTGCTGGAGACCATGCGCTTTAATCTTCCGTTGTCTGATCCAATGGCTGCTCCACGAGGCCGAAGCGACCAGCCATTCGTTAGGGCAGGGTTCATTTGCCATTCCCTGAGAGTTCTTTGCCGTTCTTTAATGGGAGAAGGCGTAAGAACCAGTGCGAAAAAACTGTTCGTAACAAGCAGCTCCGTGATACCACTGGGTAAACTCAGGAGGTGATGGCGGGGACTTTAAGGCGGCGAGAATGCCGGATAGCAGTGATTCCGGTCACGCAGGTTATGATGGGCGATACAGGAGGCTGGTTTCTGATTGACACGGGAGGGCTAAGCCCTGTAGATTACCGCTCAATCAGCGACAGGTCTCATGAATGCGGTAACAGACTTCTCGGTTTCCGTGAAGGGGCCATGGTCGTTGCTTTCCCTTCGACGCGTTTTGCGCGGGCGAGCCGTTATCAACGGCAGTCAGGCTGCGCACTTGTTTCCACTACAAACAAGAAGCGGGAATCCCCGAGTGAGTTGCTATTCGAGGGCATAGTAAATTAATAAATGGTTCGATGTTGGATCTGGAACGAGAAAGGTCGAAGTGGCGAGGGGATTCGTAATGGCGCGGCCTAACGCGGGCAGCTCAGGGTTGAGTCCCGAACGTGGGAATTAACCGGAACTACCTGCGGCTTGCACTTGAGCGCATTGCTGGGACCTGGTGGATGTTTGAGCTTAGAAGAAGCTGGTTCGTATGATTCGTAGTCGCCTCAGTTACGTCCGACTGTACCTGAAAAGTTTGACGTTGTTGCTGCCTGCGTGTGC
>JBAVAA010000185.1:0-3720 GCA_049585515.1 Terriglobales bacterium
GCGATGGCATTTTCTTTCTCCAGCGCCAGCACTACAATTGGGCCACTCGACATGAACCTTGTCAGCGAACTGTAAAATGGCCGGCTCGCGTGGACAGCGTAAAACTGCTCCGCCTGATGCTGCGAGATTTCTAGCATCTTCATGGCCAGAATACGGAAGCCATTTTTTTCGAATTGCTCGATGATGTCTCCGACCGCGTTCTTCTTCACCGCGTCGGGCTTGACGATGGTCAGAGTGCGTTGCAGTGTTTTCATAAATCAGTTCTCAGTTCTCAGTTGTCAGTTCTCAGTCACACCCAAACACTCCCGGGGCGACGGCGAGCTGACGGCTGAGTGCTTCTTAGACCTTCACTCCCAGCGCTGCGGCCAGCGTTTCGCCGATGTCTGCGGGCGATTTCGCTACTTTCAGGCCGGCCTTTTCCATGGCCGCAATTTTTTCGGCCGCCGTTCCTTTGCCGCCGGAGATGATCGCACCGGCGTGACCCATGCGGCGGCCGGGAGGCGCAGTCTGTCCCGCGATGAATCCCACGACCGGCTTCTTCATGTGCGTCTGGACGAACTCCGCCGCGGTTTCCTCCGCGTTGCCGCCAATTTCACCGATCATAATCACGGCTTCGGTTTGCGGATCGCGATTAAACAGATCGAGCGCGTCGATAAAATTCGTGCCGATAATCGGATCGCCGCCAATGCCAATTGCGGTCGATTGTCCGATGCCGCGTTGCGTAAGCTGATGGACAGCCTCATAAGTAAGCGTCCCGGAACGCGAAACAATTCCGACGTTGCCCTCTTTGTGGATTGCGCCCGGCATGATTCCGATCTTGCACTTGCCCGGCGAGATGATGCCTGGACAGTTCGGCCCGATCAGGCGCGAGCGCCGGTTCTGCAAAAATTCCCAGGCGCGCACCATATCGAGGGTCGGGATGCCTTCGGTGATGCAGACGATGAGTTCGATTTCTGCATCGGCCGCTTCCATGATGGCGTCGGCTGCGTAAGGCGGCGGCACAAAAATTACCGTAGCATTGGCGCCGGTTTTGTCCGCAGCTTCCTGAACGGTGTTGAAGATCGGCCAGCCCTCGTGTGTCGTCCCACCCTTGCCGGGAGTGACCCCGCCCATAACCTGCGTTCCGTAAGCAGCGCACGCCTTCGCGTGGAAGGTGCCTTCGCGGCCAGTAAGACCCTGCACAATCAATCGCGTTCTTTTATCAACCAGGATTGCCATAATTGCTCACTTCCGTCGACGCAGCAGCCCCTGAAGGGGCAGTTGTTATCGAACTTTCGGCACCGCTAAAGCGGTGCCCTGATACGAAAGCTAAGAAACCGTCACGACAACCGCTTTTCGTTTCCTGCCCAAGACTCGGCCAGCTGCCTCTACATTAAGCCCTTGCCGCTGCGACTACTCTGTCGGCTGCGTCTTTCATGGTTTCGGCCACTACAAAGTTCAGGCCGGATTCCATCAGAATTTTCTTGCCTTCCTGAACGTTGGTGCCCTCGAGGCGCAGCACCACCGGCAACTGGAGATTCGTTTTCTTCGCCGCCTCGACCACTCCGGCGGCGAGCGTATCGACGCGCAGAATTCCGCCGAAGATATTGATCAGCACCGCGCGCACGCTCTTGTCGCTCAGCAGAATTTCAAACGCATGCGCCACCTGCTCGGCGTTGGCGCCGCCGCCTACATCCAAAAAGTTGGCCGGCATGCCGCCCGCGTACTTGATGATGTCCATCGTGGCCATCGCCAGGCCGGCGCCATTCACCATGCAGCCCACGCTGCCGTCAAGTTTGATGTAATTGAGGTTGTACTTCGACGCCTCTACTTCCAGCGGATCTTCTTCCGTGAGGTCCCGCAGTTCACGAAGATCCGGGTGCCGGAAGAGCGCGTTATCGTCAAAGGTCAACTTGGCGTCAAGCGCGAACAGCCGGCCATCCGTACAGCTGATAAAAGGATTGATTTCCACCAGCGAAGCGTCCGTCTCCAGGAACGCGCGATAAAGGCTGGTCAGGAATTGAACTGCGGGATTGATCTGCGACGCCTTGAGTCCCAAGGCGAAGGCGATCTTGCGCGCCTGGAACGGCTCCAGCCCCATGCCAGGATCGATGTACTGTTTCAGGATCGCTTCGGGCGTCTCGGCGGCCACTTTCTCAATATCCATGCCCCCCGCAGCCGACGCCATGAACACGGGCTTTCCCTCGCCGCGATCGACCAGAATACCGAGATAGAGTTCCTTCTCAATCGGGAGCGTTTCTTCGATCAGAAGCCGATGCACGATGCGGCCTTCCGGCCCGGTCTGATGCGTCACCAGTTTCATGCCCAGCATCTTGCCGGCGAGTTCGCCCGCTTCTTCCACCGACTTGGCAATCTTCACGCCGCCGCCCTTGCCGCGTCCACCGGCGTGGATCTGCGCCTTGACCACAACTCCGGTCGCGCCCGCGCCAAGAATATCTTTCGCCGCTGCTTCAGCTTCTTCGCGCGTGGTCGCCATGGTGCCGCGCGGCACGGCAACACCATACTTCTTTAGGATTGCTTTTCCCTGATACTCATGAATTTTCATAATGATTCCCGATCAGTCGTTGGTCATTCGCCGCTGGTCGTTCGTCGTCGGCCGTTCGTCGCTGGTCGTTCGCGATTCCGAACCGCGGTAAATGTCTTTAATGGACTCCTGCGGGGACTTTGCTTGCGGCTTCAGACTCGATGCAGCAAACTGTTGATTCTATAGAAGCCGGAAGGATTGACGCAAACGTAACGAATCGAGTCATTGAACGATTGAGTCATTTGGACCCAATGCTTCGATCTTTCAATGCTTCAATCTTTCAATGATTCGATGTCCTACTTACCGCCTACCGATTGCAGGCAACGGGAATAAAGTTCCAGCAATTGCGCCGCGTAATCCTCGGGCTTGGCGGCCGCGCCTGTGCCCTGAAAGCCGACCCCAGCGCCGGTCGTCTTGCCATAACTGGTGGTCATGGCGATAAATTTCATGAGGTCAAGCGCGATGTCTTCATTGCGGCGGGAGCCGAGAGGAAGAGCGGTCGTTTCCATGATAAGAACTCCTTGCGAAGTAAAATCCGCCGGTTTTCCCGGCTCTGCGGCGATGATAGCAGAAGCGTCCAGCCCTACCCCACCTCCACCAGCCCGTAACTCAGCGCCCACCTCGACCGCATCTGCTTAAGCGCCCGCTCAATCTCTTCTTTCGATACTTCGGAATTCGGCCCCGAGATCACAAACGCGGCCTCGCGCTTGGCCGCTTCCAGAAGTTGTCGGTCGCGGATAATGTTGGCCACGCGGAAGCTTGGAATTCCCGCCTGCTTCGTTCCGAAGAATTCGCCGGGGCCGCGCAGTTCGAGATCGAGTTCGGCGATTTGAAATCCATCGTTTGAGCGCACCATGGCGTCGAGACGGCGTTCGCCTTCTTCAGAGACTTTTCCGCCGCGCATCAGCACGCAGTAGGATTTCGCCGCGCCGCGTCCGATGCGTCCGCGCAACTGGTGGAGCTGCGCCAGTCCGAAGCGGTCGGCGTGCTCGATCACCATGACGGTCGCGTTGGGGACGTCTACGCCGACTTCGATTACCGTAGTCGCGACAAGGATCTCGATCCTGCCCTGTTGAAAGTCGCGCATCACGCTCTCTTTTTTATCGGCATCCAGACGGCCATGAAGCAAACCGACGTGCAGCTCGGGGAAAATCTTTTCGCGCAACTGGCGGTGCATTTGCTGTGCAGCTTTAAGC
>JBAVAA010000186.1:0-1892 GCA_049585515.1 Terriglobales bacterium
GTCCTGGGTGGTTCAACAAAAATCGACGTTTGACATTCTATATAGTATAAATATACACTATACACGATGATCAAGAGCTTCCGACACAAGGGTGTCGAGCGGTTCTTCCAAACAGGATCGAAGCCGAAAATCCAGCCGCATCATGCGGACAAATTGAAACTACAGCTTGCCGCGTTGGACAACGCCAAATCCCCGATGGACATGAACGCGCCCGGCTGGAGGCTGCATCCCTTGCGCGGCGATCTCGAAGGCCACTGGTCAGTGGATGTCAGCGGTAACTGGCGGCTGGTGTTCGCTTTTGAAGGGGAAGATGCGGTGTTGGTGGACTATCGGGATTACCACTGAGAGGTTTTTATGCGCATGCACAATCCGCCACATCCGGGAAGAGTACTGCGGGAGTATTTGGGGACGAGGACGGTCACCGACACCGCCAGGCACCTTGGGGTGACTCGGGTCGCCCTGTCGCGCATCTTGAATGGCAGCGCGGGCATTTCGGCGGACATGGCGCTAAAGCTGGCGGATGCCCTGGGCACAAGTCCCGAACTATGGACCGGCCTGCAGACACAGTATGATCTGTGGCAAGCGTCCCGGCATCGCCGCAAAAGGGTGATGCCGTTCTTCGTGGAAGCGGGGCGGGATGACACCGCAGCGGAATCCCACTCATCGCCCGGCTCGAATTGAAGACTGGGTCGGAAAGAACCTGCATTGAAACATCAAGGTAGCGGGATCGTTACAGCGACATTCGTGATGGTTTCGGCAATCTGCATTGTTCTCTTCGCAATTACGTCAGTGACGCTAATTACAAAGCCCCAACATAGCCTTGGGGTTGAATTGCGACTGATCGGCGGCGCCCTCGGGTTCGGATTCTCAGCGCTGATCTCCACTGCCTGCTTGCTTTTTCTCAAAGCAAAATAAGGAAGCCTTGCCCTGGAGCGCGTTCGCCGCAGTTTAGTTCTCAATCATCTAGCTCCCGTTGATACCCCGCCGTTCAAAAGTGGTGTAAACTCGTGTCGCTATGACAAACACTGCCACGACAAATGCCCCTGCGAAGAATATCGAACAACACGCTCCGGGCTCCTTTTGCTGGATTGAACTTCACACTACCGACCAGAACGCCGCAAAGAGTTTCTACGGCTCTCTATTTGGCTGGGAGGCCCATGACAATCCGATGGGGCCGAACGATTTTTATACGGAATTCAAAATCCAGGGCCGCGAAGCCGCGGCCGGATGCACTCTTCGCCCCGAGGAGCGCTCGCAAGGAGTTCCTCCGCATTGGATGATTTACATCACCGTCGCAAGCGCCGATGCCGCGGCGGCCAAAGCGCAGCAACTCGGCGGCAAGGTTTTTGCCCCTGCTTTCGACGTCATGGACGCGGGGCGCATGGCGATCGTTCAGGATCCTACGGGCGCGGTTTTCTGTGTTTGGCAGCCAAAGAAAAGTGCCGGAATCAAGATTGCCGAAGTCCACGGCACGCTCTGCTGGGCCGATTTGAGCACGCCCGACGTAAAGCGCGCCTCCGAGTTTTATTCCGGCCTTTTCGGATGGCAGGTCGCCGCCGATCCGAAAGATACTTCCGGCTACCTGCACATTAAAAACGGCGATCATTTTATCGGAGGCGTTCCGCCTTCAAAATATCGCCAGCCCGGGACCCCGCCGCACTGGATGGCCTATTTCCAGGTGGATGATGTGGATGCCACGGCGAACAAGGCGAAAGACATGGGCGCGAAGTTACACCTCGCTCCGATGAGCATGGAAGGCGTCGGCCGCATGTCGGTAATCGCCGATCCGCAAGGCGCGGTATTCTCGATCTTCAAATCAGCGCGCTAGGAATCGCGGGTCATTCTGGGCGAAGCGAAGGACCTGCTTTCAACGTAGCGCACACGACAGCAGG
>JBAVAA010000187.1:0-1690 GCA_049585515.1 Terriglobales bacterium
TGGGATCGAAGTATTACCAAAGGGCAAACGCCGCGAGCATCTGACCACAGAGGCGGAAGCGGTGTTTACGGAAGACTTTTCGGAGCGGGTCTATAGTTTTGACAGCGCGGCGGCGCGGGCTTTTTCCAGGATTGTGTCGAGTCGGCGCACCAGTGGCAGGCCCATCAGCCAGTCGGACGCCCAAATCGCCGCGATTGCAAAATCGAGGCGGGCCAAAGTGGCAACTCGTGACCTCAAGGGCTTCGAACAATGTGGGGTTGATGTTGTTGACCCCTGGAAGGGATAGGAAGTGGAGGAATAATGAAATTCATGACTGCCGACAAATCCCCATCTCCCGATGAACGCCTGCAGCATGAATTCAATCGCTGGGCCGACGAGGGTGAAGGCGCGAAGATGGAGCGCCATCACCTTGACATCACGGAGAAAACGATGCGACGGATGGACCTGCGTCCGGGTGAGCGCATTCTGGATCTCGGCTGTGGGTCTGGATGGGCGACGCGCTTGCTTGCGCGGATGGTGGGCGATGGGCCGCAGGGATTTGGGCAGGTGGTCGGGGTCGATATTTCCGATGAGATGGTGCGGCAGGCTCGGGCGGCCTCCAAAGAGTTTGACAACGTGATGTTCGTCGTTGGATCGGCGGCGAAGATTCCGTGGGAGGAAAACTTCTTTGACAAGGTGCTTTCGGTGGAGTCGTTTTATTACTATCCGGATCAGGAGCGCGCTCTGGCCGAGCTTTTTCGCGTGACGGCTCCGCATGGACGGCTGTTCATTCTGATCAATCTCTACCGGGATAATCCGTATTCGCTGCAATGGGTGCCGAAGTTGAAGGTGCCGGTGCATGTTCGTTCGGCGGCGGAGTACGTCGAGTTACTGGAAAGGCACGCTTTCGAAAAGGTCGAATACGCACAGATTCCCGACGATACGCCCACGCCGGACAACTACCAGACGACTTCGTTCCACAGTCTCGACGATTTGAAGGCGTTCAAACGCGTCGGGGCGTTGCTGCTGATGGCGTCGAAGCCGGACGTGCGGAATCCGGCTCCGGGATATACGATTTATTAGGCGAGCTACTCGCTTCTAGCTTCTGGCTTATGGCAAGCGACGGCGCATGCATGTAGGGAACAGGGGCTCGGCCGCGTTTAGCAGGTAGCCAGCGGCCAGAAGCTGGCATGTGACCGTCGTCACACCCGCGCGCCAGGCGATGGTTTATTCTGTGCTACGAGAAACCCATGAGTTGGCTGCAGAACAAGTTCGAAAAGAATTTCATGATCTCGACGGTGGACTACGTCTTCAACTGGGCGCGCAAGTCGGCGCTCTGGCCGATGACGTTCGGGCTGGCGTGCTGCGCCATCGAGATGATCGCGTCTTCGACCGCGCGTTTCGATATTGCGCGTTTCGGGTCGGAAGTGTTTCGTCCCAGCCCGCGGCAGTCGGATCTGATGATTGTCTCAGGCACGGTGACGCTGAAGATGGCGCCGGTGGTGAAGCGCATTTACGACCAGATGCCGGAGCCGAAGTGGGTGATCTCAATGGGTGCGTGCTCGTCGGTGGGCGGGCCGTTTAATACTTATGCGGTTCTGCAGGGAGTGGACCGTATTGTGCCTGTGGATGTGTATGTGATCGGATGCCCGCCGCGTCCGGAGAATTTGTTTTACGCGCTGCTCAAACTGCAAGACAAGATCGACACCAT
>JBAVAA010000188.1:0-4929 GCA_049585515.1 Terriglobales bacterium
TCCCGAGCGTCAGCGAGGGCAAGCCGAGGGACCTTGTGTTCTTCTTTATTTGTCACAAACTGAGAGTGATCCTCGACACTGCGTCCGCTGCATCCAGCCGGATAATGTCGAAGCATGCCCCGCGAATACCGCTTCTACGTCTATATCCTCCGAAGCAGTTCGCGCCGATGTTTATATATTGGAATGATCAATAATCTGCACCGGCGCGTTTTCGAGCACAAAACGCATCGGACGGAGGGGTTCACCGATCAATACAATGCGACACGTCTTGTGTATTGGCAGAGCTTCGACGATGTGTATAAAGCGATCGGGCGGGAAAAGCAATTGAAGGGCTGGCGACGCGACAAGAAGTTGTGGCTCATCGGACAGTTCAACCCGGGATGGAAAGACCTGGCCGCCGGTTGGTATGGGAACACAAGGTCCCTCGACTTGCCCTCGCAGTCGCTTGGGACGGCGCTCGGGATGACGGATGGTGGGAGCGGAAAACCCTGAGCGGTAGGCGGCAGACCAATATCCAGCCAGACACTACCCTGCATGTCCGCGGTTGCCAGCACTACAATCACAAGCGTGCTGACCGAACGCATCGAGTTCCGGCCGGAAGCTGATGCTGAAGTTTTCGCGGCTGTCGCCGCTGCACCTGCGGTGTTTCTATTACGTGCCGCGGACGCAAACTCTGAACCTTACGTCAGCAAAACCGCTAACCTTCGGCGGCGGCTGCAGCGACTGCTTTCGGCTCCGGAAGAGCGATCCAAACGCCTCAACCTTCGGGACCGCGTCCGCTGGATCGAATATTCGCTGACCGGGTCCGATTTTGAATCTGGATTTCTGCTCTACCGTGTGCTACGCGCGGCCTTTCCCAAGACCTATGCAAACCGTCTGCGCCTGCGATTCGCTCCCCTGGTCAAACTGCACTTGGAAAACGAATTTCCGCGCGCTTCGGTCACCACGCGGTTGGGACGGATTTCTTCAAAGAATGTTTACTATGGACCATTCGCTTCGCGCGTGGCAGCGGAAAAATTCATGAACGACGCGCTCGACTTCTTCAAGATGCGGCGGTGTGTCGAAGACTTGCATCCCGATCCGAAATTTCCTGGCTGCATCTATTCCGAGATGAAGATGTGTCTGGCCCCCTGCTTTCGCGGCTGCACCGATGACGAATATCGTGCCGAGGTGGTACGTGTCGAAGATTTTCTGGATTCGCGCGGAGAATCGCTGAAGCAACAGTTGGCGTCGGAGCGCGATGAAGTTTCGGCAAACATGGAATTCGAAACAGCCGCCGCGATTCATGCGCGGCTCGACAAACTCGCTCTCGTGTTGCAGCAATTGCCGGAGTTCGTCAACCGGATTGACCGGATGCATGCTGTGATAGTTCAGAGGGCGGCACAAACAACGGCGCAGAAAGCCGTGCCGACGTCGCCGCCGCCGGAGTGCGTCGCCTTGTTCCGGATCGACGGTGGCGCGCTGGCGGGGCCGCTCGAATTTCCGATTTCCGATGCGGAACACACCAAATCGCAATCGATGGAAGCCCGCATCCAGGCCGCACTGCAGACATTTTCCCCAGCTGAGCCCGCCAGCGGGATCGAGCGTATGGAGCATCTGGCGATCCTTAAGCGCTGGTGCTATCGCGGATCCCGGGCCGGTGAAATTTTCTTTGCCGATGCTAAGGGAGACCTACCAATGCGGCGGCTGGTGCGCGGCATTGGACGGGTTTACAAAGGCGAAGGGCCGGAGGTTACAACTCTTGCCACAGCGCCGGTTGCAACGCCGATGTCTCCGCCCCAATCTCGACAGGACCAGGAATCATGAAGAAGAGAACTTCCGGCAAGAAGAGCATCATCGAGACCGTCAATCCCTCCGATCGGCGAGAGAAGTCCCTTCGCGATCACCTCTTGTACCTTCTGAAGGACGGGGGTGCGCACGTGAGCTTCGATGACGCCGCGGGTGACTGGCCGCTCCAACTCACGGGAGCTAACGTCGCGAACTTTCCTCACACTGCCTGGATGCTGCTGGAGCACATGCGCCTCGCCCAGTGGGACATTCTGGAGTTCAGCCGCAATTCCAAGCATGTCTCGCCGAAATGGCCTGAAGGATACTGGCCTGCCTCGGAAGCTCCTGCGAGTGAGAAGGCTTGGAGGGCGAGTATGGCCGCATTCAAAAAAGATCTGACGGCGATGCTGGAGCTGGTCGGCGACCGCAGGATCGATCTCTATGCACCGATTCCATGGGGTGATGGGCAAACGATTTTGCGCGAGGCGCTGTTGGTGGCCGACCACAACTCCTATCATCTCGGACAACTCGTGATGCTGCGCAAGAGCGTCGGGATTTGACTCTCCCCTGGGCAACGCTGTGTTCCCTGTGGTTAACGCTGTTTTCTTTTAGTCACAAGGAAAACAGAGGCACAAAGGGAAAACGAATCAAGCGGGAATCGCGAGGCGCAGCCCGCGCGGCGGCCTCTTCCTGAACACAACCTTTATCTCTTCGCGCCAGTGTTCATCGATTCCCAACACTTCCCACTCGATCTCGTGTGACAGATAACGCAGGATCGTATCGGTCGTCGGATGCACGTGCAGAGCGGGGGCAACCAGCATGAGCAGAGGCTTGTGCGCTGAGATCTGCCGCCCAGGAAAATAACCAAATTGCGCAAACTCTCCGCGGCTCTGGTGCCAGGCGACGCGCGACCAGTAATCCACGCCTTGCAGGGGCAGATGAATATCTTCGTCTGCTTTAAGCTCAATCACCGCAAGGCGGGCGTCGCGTGTTTCGGCCAGAATATCAATCATGGCGCGATCGGCGGCGGCAAACGCAGGCACCTGCGCGTACACAAATTCCGACCGCAGGCGCGCGTCGAGTACCGTGATGTTTGCGGCGACCAGCGATTCCAGCCAGCGCTCGGGATGCATGCGCCACAACGCATGGTTCTTGGGACCGTCCTTATGACGGACGGCCGCAGCCAACCGCACCAGGTCGGCGAATTGTGTTTCGTTCCCTGAATCGAGAACGCGCTCTTCGGGGCCCACGCCGAATGCGATTTCTTCGGTGCTCTGGAAATTTCGAGGATCGCTTGAAGCCCGCGCCTGGGCGAATTCGAGGCCATGACGCCGGAATGAAACCAAGGCGGGCGACAGCACCACAATTTCCGCTTGCGGCAGGATGCCGCGAATGCGCGCGATCGATCCCGCGAAACGTTCGTGCGCGAGGGATTCATCGACGGAATGCACCAACCGAGTTGCGAGATTGCCGCAATCGCCGATATCCACCGGGGTGAGTTCATCCTCATGCTGGTCGAATTCGAACAACTGCCACTTCGCTGCCGTGGGGTGCAGATGCGCCATGCGCTGCCGCGTGAGAGTCGCCATGCTTTTTGGCACAATCATCGCCAGGCCTTCGACCACCTGACGTTCACGCTGGGCGACGCGGCACGACTCCAGCCAAAGAATCCCGCAGGTCAGCGCGCCGTCGACGGTCGATTGCGTCTCTTCATCGTTCACTCCAACTAGAGCTAAAGCTCGCTGTCCCTGACGCAGCCAGCCGCGAAGGTAGGCCGGGCCGTAGGAGTGTTCGAGGTCGATGCTGGTGGTGAGGCGCGCTACGGTCCAGCCGGGGAAATTTCTCTCCAGCGCGCGGCGCAGGCGAGGCTCGTAGGCAATGCGAGCCGCCCGCCGCGCGGCGGGTGAGCGTTGATCGCGATCACGACAGAAGTCGAGACGCGTGGGCCGATTCTGGCCCATGCGCTGCACCTGCAACCGGAGCGTGGTCGACTTTACTTCCGCGTCCAATACCCGTCGCACAAAATTCCGTTCGTGCGACCACACGTGCAGCAGGCATTTGTTGTACTCGCCGGACACGGAATATTTTGACTCGACAAGATCGAACGCGATGGCGCCGTCTTCTACCACGACGGCTGCGCGTGCGCCGCTGAGGAAATCGGCGAGCAATTGGCTGAGCGAATCTGGGGTCATGGATTCGACGCGATGGCAAACGGCGCATTGCGGCGCACAGGTCGATTCCATTGTCGCTGGCGGCTTGCTCGACGGTCTGTGATGGCGCACACCCGGCATTTGTGATGATAGTGCCCGTTGGATTCAGCTCAGACCAGAAACGCCTTTCCAGAATGCTCGACAGCAGGGCGGGCCTGGTCAATGGAACGCGCGATGCGCTCACGCGCTTTACCGAACCGCTGACTGGCTCCTATTATTTCGTGCCTTCGGTTGAGAGTCTGCGGAGTTTGCGGTAAGACGATCGCGGCGGTTGGCTCAAGGTGCGGACCCACTTCGGTAATCTTCCGCCTCGACTAACGATGCTGCGCTCATGGGATAATCGAAGCGGGGTCCGAGGCGCTTCTGAGACGCGGCGAGCCGCGTCTCTACGGCGAATTCGCATCCGAGTCGTTTGTACGTCAAGGGCATCAAAATATGGTGAATGCTACTCAGCAACGCTTCTTCTTCGAACACTACGGACTCACAAATCACGGTCTCGAGACCTATCTCGCGGCGGCGCTTTCGGCGGGCGGCGATTACGCCGATCTTTATTTTGAATACCTGACCTCGACCTCGCTGATGGTGGATGAGTCGCTGGTAAAGTCCGCCTCGCAGGGAATCTCGGCGGGTTGCGGTGTGCGCGTGGTTTCCGGCGAACGCACCGGATACGCCTATACCGATGACCTTTCTCCGCAACGGATTCTTCATGCTGCCCGCACGGCAGCGCTCATCGCCAGCGCTCCGGCCAAATCGACCGTTGCAGGATTTCAGCAGAAGCCGGCGCGCAGTTTGTATCCCGTGACATTGCCATCTGTCGATGCGGATATTACCGCTAAAGTTGAGTTACTGATGCGGGCCGATCAAACCGCTCGTGGATACGATCCGCGGATCAAGGAAGTGCGGGCCAGCTATGCCGACGAACTTCGGACGATTTTAGTAGTCGGCTCGGACG
>JBAVAA010000189.1:0-2280 GCA_049585515.1 Terriglobales bacterium
GCCAGACTTGGACTTTATCTTTGGTCAGGTCGGGGACGTAGCGGGCGAGAGTCGTTGTATCGTGATGCATTGACTTGCCCATCAGGATCCAGCCCATGTGCGACCACCACTTGCCATCGATGGGCGAATGCGGATCGCCTTCATCGTCCGAAAATTGATGATGAATGCGATGCGTCGCCACCCAGAAAATCGGCCCGCCTTCAAGCGCCAGCGTCGCACACCAGGTCAGGAAATACTCCACCCACTTCGGAGTCTTGTATCCGCGATGCGTCAGCAGGCGGTGATAGCTCATTCCAATCCCCAGGCTGCCCGATACCCACCACATGAAAAGGGCGACAAGGAGCGCCGGCCATGTAAAAAAGAATAATGCCGCCACTGCACCCACATGAAACAGGCCCATCGCGATCGCCGTGCCCCAGTTAAACCCATCATCGTTGGCGCGGTCTTTACGATTGGTGCCTTCGCCCGTATCTCGCATGGCCTGGCTGGCCGCTTCGTGCACTGTCTCGCGCCTGGTCTCCCGCATGATCTCGTTCATCGCCTCGCTCATCGTTCCTTTTTCTCCTACAACCCATTAGACTCAAGTCCGCCCTGACAATACCAAGAGTCCGCCCGATACTTTGTAATACTTCTGTAATCCTCGCTGATTAAAGGGGTTACGAGCGTAACGGGACACGCTGCGAAAGTCTTTTCGGGTCTCGCCCGATCGCGAGAATGTCGCGCGCTTGGTGATTGCCCGCACACCGTACGTAATCTTCGCAATTTTTCCGTGCATGTTTCCGAGTTGCGGAGTATCGTTTACGGTTTCACGTACTCTCGAACTGGAGGTGTGCGCTGAAAAACAAACTTCTGCTTCTGGCCTTGCTATCTCTTGCATTTGCAGTGTGGGCGCAGAAAGATCAGCCCCCCACAAAAGGCACTGCTCCCGAATACAAGATTCCCCCCGAAGCCGCGGCCAAGACGAATCCCGTCAAGCCGACCGCAGACTCGCTCGCCAAAGGCAAGAAGATATATGCCATCGACTGCGAGATGTGCCACGGAAAAGACGGCAACGGAAAGGGCGACCTGGGTGCGGATTACAAGAATATGCCCGACTTCACCAATCCGGAGGCGTTAAAAAACCGCACCGATGGCGAGTTATTCTACGTTACGAGAAACGGCAAGGGCGACATGCCTCCCGAAGACAACCGCGCCAAGGATGACGACATCTGGAACATGGTGAACTACGTCAAAGCCTTCGCAAAAAAGTAGGGCTCATGTGGGGTACGGCGCTTCGCTAGCCCGTCCTAAGCGAAGTCGAAGGGGCCAAGCCGAGCGATGCGCGGCAATCGCTGGCGCGCAAAGTGGAAGGCCGGATTCGACACCAGACGCAACCTTTCTACTTCGACGCCGCCTTCGCCTTCACTTCCACTCCCGCCCATTTCTCCAGCAGTGTGAGCGTCGCGGCGTAGTCCATATCCGCCTGCCCTTCTTCGGCGGCGACGTCATAGACCTCTTCCACTGCTTCCAGTCCGGGCAAGCGCACACGCGATTCCTTGGCGGCGGCGAGCGCCAGCCGAATATCCTTCAGCATCAGCCGCAGCGGAAAATTCGGCGTAAAATCGCGTTTCAGAATAAACGGAGCTTTATATTCCACCACGCCCGAGCGCACCATGGAGGCCTGAATCAGCGGCAGCATCTTTTCAACATCCACGCCCAGCTTGGCGGCCAGCGTAACCGCTTCGGCAAATCCTTCGTAGATGAGCGCAATTTGCAGATTCATGGCTAGCTTCGTCGCCTGTCCCTTGCCGGTTTCGCCCATGTGGAACACTTGCTTCCCCATCGCCTGAAAAAGCGGCTGCAAACGAGCGACCGCGCCTTCGCTGCCGCCCACCATAAAGATGAGGCTGCCCGCTTCGGCGGCGATCTTCGAGCCCGTCATCGGAGCATCGACGTACTCAACGCCGCGCGGTTTCACACGCTGGGCAAACTGAACCGTCGCGGAAGGCGAAATCGTGCTCGAGTCCGCGATAATCATGCCTTGCGCCAGTGCTGGCTCCGCCCCGCCCTCGCCAAACAAGACCTGTTCGACCGCTTTGGTGTCGGAGACGCACATCCACACCACTTCAGCGCCCGACGTCGCGTCCCCGGGATAAGCCGCAGCGCGCGCGCCTTCCACGTCTTTGCCGGGAGTTCGATTCCAGACCGCAACCTCGTGTCCGGCTTTGACCAGGTTGGTGGCCATCCACCGTCCCATGATTCCCAAACCTAGAAAGGCGACGCGCATCGGTGTAGTTCCTC
>JBAVAA010000190.1:0-1863 GCA_049585515.1 Terriglobales bacterium
CATACTTATTTTGTATGCTACCGATATAGGTGGCGACGCGGGCCTGATCTCCCATGGCCGCGGCGCCATCGACTATCAGGCACCAGGGAAATGGATCCTGGGAATTGAACGACAGCGTGGGCCACTCCGGCCATGCGGCATTCAACGCGGCATAGGCCTTCTGCGCGCGCGAATCGGAGGAGTTCACTACGCCCATCAGTACGGGGAAAACCTGGGCGCTGGCGTCGGCATACCAGGTGGCCATGTTGGGGGCTATCAGGTTGCCATACCAATTCTTGTAAACAGCCCACGACCCATTCATCCACATTCCCAGAATGCCATGTTGCATTGCGGCCGCAGCGGCGTTGTAATACGCGGCCTTGCTGGCGTCGCCGAACGCATTCTGGTACAGCGACGCCAGGTCGCGCAGGCCGCGATAGGCTTCGCAATTGTCCATGAGGTATTTGATCTGATAATCGGGCTTCGCCCAGGTAAGGCCGTCGCTTTGCTGCGTCTGGATGAGCACTCCACCGATGACGTCGAGCTGATAGGAGCGGCCCAAGAGATAGGACCGCGCGTCCGCGTCGCCACTCTGCCATGCATTCCACGCCAGGGTCAGGAATGTGGCCGCGTAAGAATCGGTCGAGTCGGCGGATTCAGTGGGAGTCTCGATCCCATTACTTACGGTGTAGTCATACATGGTGCCGTAGAGACCCCACTTATCAGGCCAATTGAGGTGGTTGATGTACCAGTTCATCCACGCCACAACCTGCGGCATCCGATTCGGATCCTTAGTCATGCCGATAGCGGCGATGTTGGCGAAATAGGGTTCGATGATCCCCGGGACGTAGAGAATTGCGCCGTCCGCCTGAGAAAACTGCGACACCCACTTTGAGGTGGCGTTGAAATTGTTCTGGTACGAAACGGACTGTGATGAACCCACAGTAATGCTCATTACTCTGCTATGCGCGATGCCGGCGCTGTCGATAGCCTGCACTTTAATATTGTGGACTCCTGCCGCCACCGCCAGCGAGGTGTTAAGACTGGAGGCCGCAACAGTGTAAGCGTTCTTGCCATCCACGTAGACGTTCATAGTTTCAATTACGCGCCCACTAAGCGCGGTCGCTGTTGCCGCGACCCGCACCGGCGAGGCAACAGTAGCGCCGGCGGATGGAGAAGTGATAGTGACACCGGCCACGCTGATGCTGAGCGATTGGCTGGCTGCCTGGCCAGCGGTGTTCCAGGCAGTGGCCACCACCTGATGCGATCCCGCGGGAAGAGAGAGAAACGTATTTACGGAGGCGGCCGCGGTCGAGTACAGGGGCTGGTTATCCACGTAGATCGAGATCGCGCTCACGGGATAGCCGCCGCCATTGGCGGTCGCAACCATGTGGACAGGTGACGGTATGGTTTTGCCGATTGCGGGCGCGGTGACACTGACGCTCTGCGCCAGCAGCAGAGGCGCCAGGATTGCTGCAACCCAAACGCAGCGCAGCATTTTGGCGTACGACAAACCGGATTGGGCGACACCAGAGATCAGGAACGATTTCAAAAATCCAGCAGAACAACCGTCAGGCAGAGAACGACCGGGGATACTTCGCAAAACAAACCTCCATTGCGTCGGGAATTGCCAAAAAGAAACGCTGGTGGTTCGGCACGCAGGATTTCTACAGGCTTTCGGAGACTAAAATACAGTAATCCCTGTATTGACGAAGAATAGGAAGTGCAGTTTGCGGTTACGGTGGTGTTAGGGTAAACCTCTTAGAAACGCGGGGATGCAGCAACTTCGAGGGCACAGAGAGGATCACGGGCCCGAAATTACTACAGGCCCAACCCAGGAAGACTCGACCATTAGACTACGGGTTCCTCGATTGACCAAGAATA
>JBAVAA010000191.1:0-3448 GCA_049585515.1 Terriglobales bacterium
ATGCTGGCCTTCGCGCTGTTGTTCGGCGTGGTGGCGGTGATGCGGTTCCGTTGGTCCACGGAGTAAAGTCAGCCCTGAGCCATTGAATTATTGATTCAGCCAGTGGTTCAATTAGTACAGTGGAGCACAAATCAATGTTCCCGCCTCTCTTTTTTTTTCGCATTCTTGCGGGCTTGGGTAGGACCAACCGATCAAGCAGTGGGGTTTCGATGAGGAAACCCATCGTGCCGGGCAGTTTGGCCATCTGCATTCCCGTTGTTTTGCTTCTCATTTCCGCGCCCGCATCGCTGGCCGAGACTGTCCCAGAAGCCGGGTTTCCCCTCCCAAAACGAATCGTGCCGCTCGCCGCGGCGGTTACTCCGCGTGAGTACGGGCAGATCGTAACCGCAATTAAGAACGAAATGGCGAAACCGCAAGTCGGTAGAGAACTAGAGCGGGGGGCCGGACTGGGCCCGCTCAAGCAGATCATCATCGCGCGAGTTCCGCTCGGATCTTTGGGCGACGGCATGATGGTCAATTTCCGCCATTCCCCTTCATGCGGCACCGGAGGCTGTCCCATGTGGCTGTTCTTGCGGGATCCGCAGGGTTACCGCAATGCAATCAGGACCGGTGGCTGGGGATTTTCCCTGGTGCCTTCCGGCCAGTCTTCATCGGTGCCCGATATCGCTTTTTACTGGCAGATGGGAGCCGGTGAAACCGACGTCGCCCAATATCACTTCGATCGAGGTAAGTTCGTTCCCGTCGTCGCCAACCCCGCAAAGTGTGGAGAGCAAGACGACACCCGGGGAGTGTGCGCAGGCCGTTCGTCGCGGCCCTGGGTGTGGTCCATTACTTCGGCAGAATACGATTCGCTCGCACGCGAGATTCAGGACGATCCGAAATCTACTGCCGCGGCGCAGCAAAGTTACCACGATGAGGCGCATGCAATTGATTTTCCGCTTGTCAACGATAAGATCGTCAGAGTGGTGGGTTTGGGGCATTGCACTGCGGAGAGCGACTGCACGATTTCGATCTACAGTTGCCGCCAGACCTTTCCGCACGCGACTTCGCTCGACAGCGCCGGCGTCGAAAACGCACCCCAATGCGAATACTGGCCGATGCTGCGTGGCGTAACCGGATGGGGTGTGGCGAACGTCAGCGATTTCACGACTAACCCATTCTCGCCACGAGTCGCATTTGTCGTCGCGCGGCATCTCTCCGCAACCAAGGTTGAACTCACTCGCTATAGCGCTGTCGTCCAACTGGCCGGCCCGAATCTGGGAGGTACACTATCGCCCGACTCATGCCAGGTCGCGGGCATCGAAACCGGGAAATCGCCCGATTGGTATTCGCCACGTCTACTGACGCCCGCTGAACCCTGCAATAATAGTGAGAAGAAAATGACAGGGCTTAGATAACAAATCTCAGGAAAACCAACCGCCCCTCGAATGTCCAGGAGCCGACGTAGAGTTCAATCACACAATTACTCACTAAACCTCGTTCAGTAGAGCGGAATCCCCATTCCGCGATACCATCTCTGGGTGATGCTCCGCGAAGCTGCCATTGAATCTCGACAGGCACTCCGCCTGGAACCGCGCCAGGAAATTCTCCGCGCCGCCGCTCGGCTCTTTCAACAGCAGGGATACGACGCCACTTCCATGAACGATGTCGCCGCCGCGCTCAAGCTTTCCAAGGGCGGCCTTTATCATCACTTCGAGTCTAAGGATGAAATTTTGTTTCAAATTATGTCGGACGCCATGACGATCACTGAGGAACGCGTCGTCAAGGTGGCACGGCGGATTGGCGAAGTCGAAGAGAGGCTGCGTACTCTGATCCGCCTGCACATTCAGGTTGTGCTCAGTCCCGAAGACCGCGAGATCACGGTCATGCTGCATGAGAATCATCCGCTGCCACCGGCGCTTCGCCGCAAGATCAACGCCCGCAAGAAGGACTACCTGGTCTTCGTCGAGAACCTGATCGCCGAGGTGCAGCGCAAGAGCAATTCCCCGTCTTCGGTCACTCCACACGCTGCTGCCTTCGCCCTGGTCGGCATGATCAACTGGATCTACCAGTGGTATAAGCCGGAAGGCCCGCTGACGGGCGACGCGCTCGTGCAGCAATACACGGATATTTTCTTTCACGGAGCGGTGGGCTAAGAGTTCTCAGTTCCCGGTTCGCAGTAAAAGAGATTTTCGTGAGAACTGAGAACCGGGAGCTGAGAACTGAGAACTGATCCTGATGACTCATTTCTTCCACATCGACGATTTGACTCGCCAGCGCGAAGCAAAAGGCAAGCTCTACCTCGAATTCTTGCGCGTCCCGGCGATGAGCGCCGGCGTCTATGTGCTGCCGAAGGGCGCCTCCGATCCTCAGAAGCCGCATCACGAAGACGAGATCTATTACGTTGTCCGAGGACGCGCCCGCATGCAAATCGGCTCCGTACAAGGCGAAGTGCGGCCCGGTTCGATAATTTTCGTTGCGGCTGAACGGGAGCATCGCTTCTACGACATTCAGGAGGAGCTGGAGGTTCTGGTTTTCTTCGCGCCAGCGGAACAGGAGTGAAATATGAATGGAGTGACGGGCGTCCCGCCCGTCCACGCGAGAACCAGGCGCCCTTTTTGCTATTGAAATGGCGGTAAGGCCGGGCGAGGACGCCCGGCTTTCCATCTCTACCCAATCACTTTGACGGCACCCAATACACTTCTTCTTTCAGGTTCTCTTTCTTAAAGCCGATGCGCTTCAGGATGCCCTTGCCGTGCTCGACCATCTCCGGATGCCCGCATAGATATGCCACGCTGTTCGCCCCGTTGCATCCCCATTGGTCGGCGTAATTGCGAATCAAATCGTCGGCGCGGCCTACCTCACCCTTCCAGTTGTCGTCCTCCCACGGACGGCTCACGCTAAAAACACAGCGCAACCAGGGCGCTTGTTTGGCGTAGGCTTCCAATTCTTCGCGATAACCGAATTCCCACGACCGGCTGGCGCCCGTCAGCAGGAACAGATTGTGGTTGCCATCGAATCGGCCTTCTTTCCAATCCTGGAACAGGGTGCGAATGTAGCTAACAAAGGGCGCCACGCCTGTGACGGTGCTGACCATCAAGTGGCTCGTTCGATCCGGGTCCGCGCTGTCGAAAGTAAAGCGGCCCTTCGCGACTTTGCGCAGCAAGACTTCGTCGCCTAATTGCATGTCATACAGAGGCGGCGTAGTCGCGCCCTGTGGCACCAGTTCAAAAAAGAACTCCAGTTCCTTTTCGTAAGGAGAAGAAACAATCGAGTAAGGACGCTCCAGACGCAATCCGTCCCGCTCAATGCCCAGCGTGGCATATTGGCCCGGAGCAAAAGCGAACTCCTCCCCCGGGGCAAGACCAATCCGGATCATCCACAGATCGGGCGCAAAATCGGTGCGCTTGGTAATACGGGCGAGATAGTGCTTGTCATCCATAGAAGTTCTCAGTTCTCGGTTCTTAGT
>JBAVAA010000192.1:0-5304 GCA_049585515.1 Terriglobales bacterium
GAAACGCAATCATGGTGACGCGCAACACCATCATGAATGCGTGTTCCTCTTCGACCATCTTGCCCATGCGCGAAGCGAGGGGTCCGACCAGCCCGTAGCACAGCAGAATTCCGAGAAAAGTTCCCACCAAGGCTGCTGCGACTTTTTTCCCAATTTCTTCGGGAGGTCCACCGAGCGCACCCATCGTGATCACCACTCCCAACACCGCCGCCACAATGCCCAACCCGGGCAGCGAGTCTGCCATCGTGGTCAACGAAGACACCGGTTCATTCGCCTCGTGATGGTGAACGTCCATGTCCGCCTCCAGCATCTGATCCAGATCGAACACTTCCACGCCGCCGGACACCGCCATGCGCATCGTGTCGCACACGAATGCCACGGCATGATGGTCCTTCGCGAACGCCGCATATTTGGAGAACAGCGGACTTTTCTGTGGATCCTCGATGTCGGTCTCCAGTGCGACCAGGCCTTCTTTGCGCGCCTTCTGGAGCAGTTCATACATCATCTTCAGGGTGTCGATGTACCGTTGCGTGCCGTACCTTGAGGAGCCAAAGGCCCCCAGCAGCCCAGCGATCATCAGTTTCAGCGTGTGGACCGGATTTGAAATCAGCACCGTGCCCAGGGCTGCTCCGCCGATGATGATCAGTTCGGCGGGTTGCAGCAGTACCTTGATGTTGCCGTGCTCCATCAGGTAGCCCGCCACAATGCATCCGAAGACGACCACGATTCCAATGATCGAAAACATGCAACATCATCCTCGCAAGCATCCAGAATCTTTGGCAGCGCCAGCCGCCCTTGCCGAACGGCTGGAGTGCGAAGGCCTCATCTCACGCAGAAGCAACTCCACGTCGGCGCCGGCCGACGCCATGGTGTAAGACACCTCGGTTTCCACTGGAAAACGGTCGCCCCACCACAAAACCTCCGAATGCCCCAGCAGGTTCCACAAAGTCTCGGCCATCGTTGCCACCATCACCGGACTAGCCGAGGAGAGCACTGCTAGAAATTCGCTTTCTCCCCAACACCCCAGAAAGTTTTCCGCATCGAGGCTGTGGCGCAGCGTCTGCGCCGCCGTACGCAGAAATGGCACAGCCGACTGCGGTCCGTGTTCGGAACGAAACTTGTCCAAACCCAACACGCGAATTCGCAGCAATCCAAAGCTGAGGTGCGATTTCTCCATGCCGGCTATGCATTCGTTCAGCAGCGCTCGGGTCAGACGGTATGAAGGAACTCCTGTGCTCGCATCCAGACACCCATACATCGGAGCTCCCGAGCCCTCGTGGTAAACATGGGCCTCCTCGAACAGGACCGTTACCCCTTTTACCGTGTCGCCGTATTCCAGTATCGGCAATGTCCGGATTGTCACCGCCAGCCGGTGTCCGTTCTTGTGCATGTAATAAGCTGTCCACTGTTGCGGTTGCCGCTGGCTCAGGGTCAGCGTCACCGGACAATGCCCGCCGCTGAGGTTGTTGCCTCTTCGGTTGCAGGCTCGCACGATATCTTCGAAGACATGGCCAACCACTTCGTGCGACAAATGCCCGGTGAGATGCTCGGCGCCTCGGTTCCAAAAACGGATCAGCCCATCCTGATCGACGATGTAGATTCCCACCGGCAGGTCTTCAACCATGTGCCGGAACAGCTTCGGGTTCTCAAGCAGGTGAGAAGGCATGACTCGCCGCGCTGTTCCAGACACGCTCGGCAAAACGTAGAATATTCCCGTGGAGGCGGCATCTGATGCGCTATCGACGTTACAGACTGCACCTCTACGGGAAATCAGCGCCCCTATAGGGACGGCTGGGCACCGGAAATCGACTTTTTCCGCCGCCTTCCAGTTCCATCGGCGGACAACGCAGAAAACTTCATGGACAAAGATAACTTCTGCCGATTTGGCCTCAGAACTCCAGCCGCGCCTGGAACGCGATCATGCGGGGACTGCTATCGCCGCCTAAACCGACGCCCAGCAAGCCCGTCGGTGGAGAGGTGGTATACGTGAGCGCACCAAAGCCAACCTGAGTGGAAGGATTTCCCGGAATCCCGGCCTGCACTACGCTGGGTAGACCAAAATTCGGATGGTTGAAGACATTAAAAAACTGACCTTCAAATCGCAGCTTCACATGCTCGCTCAAGGGAAACCATTTTGTGAGGTAGAAATCGCTCCAGAGGAAATCCGGGCCGCGCAGCGCATTGCGGCCGAGGTTTCCGAATTGGCAATTCTGGGGATTATCGCCGCCATAGCACTGCCCAGTGGTCGGATCGACCGTCGACGCGAAAGCGTCCGGATTGAGCCATTGCAGCGTTCCCGCCTGGGTTACACCGGGAACAGGGTGACGTTCATACTGCGGAACGCCGGCAACCACGCTGGCGAACTGCGGCCCGCTGCCCTGCACGATGCCATTTCCGTTTGCTGAATAGGGAGCGCTCAGCACCGAGAAGGGAACTCCGCTATGCCAGAACATGGTTCCGGAGACCTGCCATCCATTGAGCGCGTAACCCAGAGAATGATTCCGCACCTTAAACGGCAGTTGATACACGTACTGCGCGTTCAGATTGTGCCGGATGTCGTAATCGCACGGACCATAGTCGCGGGCCAGATCTCCCGGTAGAGGGGAGAGAATTCCTCCCGCGGAGAACGGAAGGAAGCCGCCATTCGAGACCGTATCCATGCAACGGCTCCAGGTGTAATTGATCTGGCCCTGCAAACCATGCCCTAGCCGCTTCATCGCTGTCAACTGAAGGCCGTTGTAATGACTGTTTGCGCCGGTGGAGAACTGCGTCACCGGGCCGAATCGCGCATCGGTCGGTTGCAGGTAGGGGAACGGCGCAAAACAGCCTGAACACACCGTTTGGTAGCCGTTTACCTGTGTTAGATAGGGCTGGCTCACGGCGCGCGTACCGACGTATTGCGCTTGCACGTGCGCCGTCGTTCCAAATTGATGTTCAACCCCGAGGCTCCACTCCATGAAGTAGGGCGCACGGAGCTTGCCATCGGGCACGGCAGTGATGGCGACTGGCGGAAGGGAAGACTGGCCCTCGGGAAATCCCGCGGTGAAGGTCCGATTCGCGGCAACGATTGCGCCCACTGCGCTGTTCGTTACTACAGGCGCGATGCCTGAGCAGCCGACTACCGGGTCACATCCCACCGAGCCTGGTCTGCCCACGCTGCCCAGCAGTCCTGCTTGGAACGTCTTGTCGTATGGAGGATTCGTGCCGATCAGGTCTGCCACCGTTCCCGGCAGAATGTCGCTGAAGATTCCGAAGCCGGCGCGAAGCACGGATTTCGGCTCGAATTGCCATGCAATCGCCATTCTCGGCTGCAGAATCGCCGCCGGTGTCAAGGAGAACAAATGGCCGAGATTGGTTTGGATCGCCTCGTTCAGCGGTTGACTGGCAACGTGGGAGATGGAAGCGAAAGCTCCGCGAAGGCGGGCGACGTGATCATGCGGATTCAGCGGATTGGAGTTGTAGGTGTCGCGTAAGCCGAACGTCCAGGTCAGCGTCCGAGTTACCTTCCACGTGTCTTGTGCGTACACATCGAGATTGAGAAAGTTGAAGGGTTCATTCGCGTTGGAAGGGAACGTCTGCGTCGCGGTATTGGCTACACCATAGACAAACTGCTGCAAGTTCGCATAGGTCACGGTGGGAACCGTGCCTTCCCCGAAGTCATAGTCGTTCAGGCGGAAGATTCGTGTATTCGTTCCAAACCGCAGTTCGTGGGCCCCGCGGCTCCAGGCGAGGTTGTCATTGATAAAGAAGCGAGAGGCTCGCCTGCCTTGGATCCAGGTATTGTCCAGTCCTCCAATCGGTGTAAACGAATTTGCCCCGGTGCCTTGTAATACGATCGGAAACGCCGACAGAGTCGTCTGCAGGTTGCCTGGCCCAAACAAGCTCTCGTACCAGGAGAACGCCGGATTGAAGTAGTTCACGAGATTTTGTGAGAAAACGTGGGTGTGTCCCGCCGCAAATGAATAGAGCGGCTGTGGAGAGACCGCATCAAACAATGAATTGATTGGATCCGTGTAGGCTGCCTGCACGCCATTGTCGACCTGAAACCGAAACCAGGCCGTATCCCTCGGATTGACGTTGTAGTCGATACGGACCGTCTGCACTTGCTCGTGGTCGTCGCTCGTATGCGAGACGCTTTGCTGGTTCGCGCAACCGTTTCCATCCGGCGCATTACCGGCCGCTACAGTGCCGTCCGAGTTGAAGGGGCACCAGAGTACTTGTACCGGCGTACCGCTGGTATTTCCATAGAGTGAAAACAGCTGCTTATAAAAAGGAATTTCCTGCGGCGCAGCGGGGTAGCAATTTTTATCAGGCCCGCTGGACACGCAGCCGTTCGTCTGACCTGCCTTGAGTTGCCCGAAGACATAGTCTTGAAACAGCGCAGTGGGACTGGGAACGATGGTCGGCGTGACGATGGGCAGAGCGATCCGAACCCACTCGCTGTCGAAAAAGAAAAACAGCTTGTCGGGCGCGATCGGGCCGCCCACGCTGCCACCAAAATGATTGACCGTTGCTCGGGGCTTGTACCGCCCCGGCACCGCATTGGTAAAGTAGTCCGCCGCATTCAGCAGCGAGCCGTTCCATAGCTCATAAAGATTCCCGTGAAACTGATTCGTGCCAGATTTGGTGACGTAGTTGACTTGCGATGCTCCATACCGCCCCTGATCCACAGAATAGGAGAGCGTGTTGACCGTCACTTCCGCAATCGAATTCAGCCCCAGAACAAGGTTGGTTGAAAGTCCGCTGTTGAGATTGGTGAGTGGATCGTTGGTTTCCAGCCCGTCAACAATGTAGCCATTGGAGAGAGCCGGCAATCCATTGAACTCCACATTGCCATATCCGTTGGTGCCGCCAACGAAATCGTTGCCGCTGCCTGCCGTATTGATCAGCGCTCCCGCGGCAAACTGCAACGGGTAGGTGAGATCACCGCCTGGATTCGGCAGATTTTCCAGCGCCGGCGCATTCAAAGTGCTGGATGTGTTTGCGTCCTCGGGATTGATAAGTGGAGTCTCGCTGCTGACCTCGACTGTTTCATTCGATCGAGTCACCTTGAGCGTGAAATCCACGGTTTGCTTCCGGCCGAGTCCCGCAATAACGTTGTCATTTTGCCCCGCATCGAACCCGGCTGCCACGACCCTGACGGAATAGATACCCGGTTTTAATTGCGGAAAGTTGAACCGGCCTGCGTCGTCCGTGCGGGCAGTGCGCCTCAGACCTGTCTCGTGACTTGTAATCGTCACGGTGGCGCCGGGCAACACTGCGTTGCTCGCGTCCATTACTTCGCCAACGATGGCGCTGGTGGTC
>JBAVAA010000193.1:0-2239 GCA_049585515.1 Terriglobales bacterium
GGACAAAGCCATCGACACCGGAACCGATGAAGACCGAAGGAAGATCCTCGATAAGATGCTGGACGTGATGAACCGAAGAAATTACATCCGCAATCTGGTACGGGACGTGAACGAAGCAATGGAATAATTGGCAATTTGTGATTTGTAATTTGCAATCTAAAAGCAACCCGTGCTCGCAACCGCAAATTACAAATTAAAAATTGCAAATTACAAATGTCTACTGACTACATCGTCGGCATCGATCTCGGCACCACGAACTCCCTCGTGGCCTACATGCAGGGAGACTCTCCGGTCGTAATCCCCGGAGAAGACGGCCTGAACCTCGTCCCCTCGGTCGTCGCGCTCGATGAAAACAACCAGGTCATAGTCGGCAACGCGGCCCGCAAGTATCTGATTGAAACGCCCGAGCGTGCCGTGTACTCGGTCAAGCGCCTGATGGGCCGAGGCAGCGAAGATATACAAGAGGAACTGAAACTTTTCCCCTTCAAACTGGCGGACGATCTCCACGAAGGCGAAGTCCTGCGCATCAAGATTGGCGATCGCACCTACACCCCGCCCGAAATTTCAGCGCTGGTGCTGCGCCAACTGAAGCGCAATGCCGAGCGCTTTTTCGGAGCGCCCGTCACCCAGGCGGTCATCACCGTCCCCGCATACTTCAACGACGCGCAACGCCAGGCAACGAAAGATGCCGGCCGCATCGCCGGCTTGAATGTCCTGCGCCTGGTCAATGAACCGACGGCCGCGTCGCTGGCCTACGGCCTCGACAAGAAGCAGAACGGCACCATCGTCGTTTATGACCTGGGCGGCGGCACCTTCGATATTTCAATTCTCAAACTGCACGACGGCATCTTCGAGGTGATCGCCACCAACGGCGACACCCATCTCGGCGGAGACGACATCGACAATCTTCTGATCGCCATCGCGCTCGACGATATCCGAGGCGATCTCGGCCTGGATTTATGTCGCAACGGCGAAGCCGTGGCGCGAATCCGCAAAGCAGTGATCGAGGCCAAAATCGCCCTCTCCGAGCAAGCCACAGCAAAGCTCGATGTCGATCTGCCCGGCGGGAAAAAGTACCAGCGCGAAATCTCGCTCGCAATGTTCGAGGAGATGATCCAGCCCATCATCGACCGCACCGTCGGCCCCTGCAAACAGGCGCTCAAAGATGCAGGCTTGAAGCCCGAGCAAATCGACGAAGTCGTGTTAGTCGGAGGCTCAACCCGCATCCCCAAAGTACGCCGTCTGGTGCAGGATCTTTTTGGCCGAGTGCCGCACACGGGTCTAAATCCCGACGAGGTCGTAGCCCTCGGAGCCGCCGTGCAGGCCAACATCCTCGGCGGCGCTTCCGATATCACCAAAGAAATGCTGTTGCTCGACGTCACCCCACTCTCTCTGGGCATCGAAGTGGCCGGCGGAGTCACCGATAAAATCATCCTGCGCAACTCCACCATCCCCGCTTCGGCAACGCAGTACTACACCACGCAGGTGGATGGGCAAACGAATGTCGCGATCCACGTATTGCAAGGCGAACGCGAACTGGCGCGCGATTGCCGCTCGCTGGCGCGTTTCGATTTGAAGGGTGTTCCGCCGATGGTAGCGGGCATGCCGCGCATAGAAGTAAAGTTTCTAATCGATGCCAACGGCATCCTGCGCGTTTCCGCGCGCGAGCAGCGCAGCGGACAGGAAGCCGAAATCGACGTTCAGCCCAGCTATGGCCTAACCGATGAGCAGGTCGAGAATATGCTGCTCGAATCCTTCGACTACGCCGAAGAAGACTTCCGCCAGCGCCAGGTCATAGAAGCGCGGCGCGAAGCCGATACGATTCTGGTAGCACTCGCCAAGGGGAAGAACAATCATGCGTGGCTGGAGCTCACAAACGACGAACGCCGCAATGTCGAAGCGCTGGAGAGAGCTCTAATTGAAGTCAAGGATGGCGATGACTATCACGAGATTCGCGAAGCCATCGACACGCTGAACCAGGCCACCATGCATCTGGCGGAATTGATGATGGATACGGCGGTTTCGACCGCGCTCAAGGGAAAGGCCATGGATAATACCGAGATCGAGGAAGGGCCGCACGCGGGCCATCCAGTGGCCAAAGCAGATTTTGAATGAAAGTAAAGTCTCAAGGCCTGGCCTGCAACCTTGAAACTCTGAAACCTTGAAACTTTGAAACCTGGGGTTCTTACATGTCGGAAAATAAAACGCACGAAGCCGGAACAACCACAATGGATGCTCC
>JBAVAA010000194.1:0-6601 GCA_049585515.1 Terriglobales bacterium
TTCCTGGTGCGTCCGCGGGGCGCAAGGGCGCAGGATGGGACGATTTTCCTGGCGGGTACACTTCCGTAACCGATCAGTAGAACCGGCGAGACTGGCACTTCGTCCCCGATTCAGGGGACTATAAAGTGGGCCGGTTTCGCCGGTTTTTTGTTGGGGAAGGTTCATTGCAAGCAAACGAGAAGCATGCACTCGCCTACTCAAATTCGGCGTTGGCGGCGCGTTGGGTTTTGCGGGCTGTTCTGTCTGGCGGTGCAGGGGCTCGCAATTGCACAGGCGGAGACGCCGGCTCCGCCCAAAAAACCGGCTCAAACTTCCGCGAAGCCAGCCCCTAAATCACAGCATCCCACCACACACGCGACCAGCAAGCGAACCTCGGCACATGCGATAAGAGGCTCTCATCGAAAGAAAGTCGCAACGAAGCGCGGCCAGCAGGCAATCGACCCAAACCGCGCCCGGCAAATTCAGACCGCTCTCATCCGCGAGCACTATATGCAGGGCGATCCGTCGGGGACGTGGGATGCGGCTACGCAGGCTGCAATGCAACGTTATCAGGCCGATCAGGGATGGCAGTCGAAGACGACGCCGGACTCCCGAGCGCTGATCAAACTCGGACTAGGTCCCAGCCACGATCATTTGCTCAATCCAGAGAGCGCAATGACGTCTGCAGCGCCAGCGGCAGGCGATCCGAAGTCGGGGGCGAAACCGGCGCCGGCGGACAACAACGTTCCTCAACATTAGAAAGCTTCAAGGGTAGCCGCTACTGATCGCCGCGGACCTTCCACCAATCCGACTGTTCAAACTCGGCCATCTTTTCCGCTCCGTGTTGCGCATACCAGTTCTGCCAGGCCGAGGCATCCGCCGGCAGCGTTTGGTCCGTAATCTCACGCAACGCCAGGAAGCTCCAGTTTCGCATTTGCGGGGTAGTTTGCGGATTGGCCGTTAGCTCGATCAGTCCGGGCACCATTCGCATGCGTTGTTTGCGCTTGAAGTTGCCGCAATCGGAGACATTGCACCCCGCGCGATTGCGAACCGCATCCGATGGATCGTGCGTAAAGGAATCGAATAGCTCCTGAAGAGCCTCATCGGTGCCGAGATAGCGCATGCCCTCGACGGCCCACTGGCGCACCTGCGGGTTTGCGTCATGCTTGGCATAATCCAACAGGACCGGATAAATGCGATCGTAGCCGACGCCGCGGCCCGCCAGCATCCCCATGTGGAACACGAAGTAAGCGCGATGCTCGAGATCGGTTTGCGCCTGAGCGATGAGCTGCCCGGCCGAGGCTTCAGTTTTCGGCAGTCCATCGATTGCGAGGTTGAGATCGGCGTTGGCGTAGCGAACACGCAGGTCGGTGGAGTAAAGGGAACGCTCTTCCAATTGGTTCATGCGCGCAGTGCGTGTGAGGTTGCGATAGGAGCCGATATTCTGGTCGAACAAATCGAGTGCGCGGGGATCGTGCTGGATCGCCCGGTCCAGCAATTCTTCTGCCTGCTCCTGTTCGGGGAGCGTTTGCAGACGCTGCACATCCATGTCGGTGAGCGCCGAGTAGGCCACCTGCCGCAGTGGAGTCGTGGCCGGTGCAGCGACCTTGGGGATGCGCTTAGGTTGTGCGTGGCGCTGCGAAAGGATTTTATAGCCCAGAAAGCCCGTCCAGGCGAAAAAGAAGGCAAGCCCGATCGCGATGGCGACGGGACTATTGCGACGAAAAGTTGGGAGAGATCCAGCCGGGCCGCGCTGCGGCGGCGGACCGTAATTGCCCAAGCCCGGGTCGACAGCGACATGAGTGTCCAGTTTCAGGCCGGCGAACTTCTCCAGTTGGGCGCAGACCCAGCGCGCCTCCTGACGGTCACTGATCGCGTCGGCAAGCGTCCGCTTCCTCCCATCCCTTGTAAACAAGCGCACAGCGTAATAGGGCCGTGCGCCTTTTTGTTGTGCAGCGGTCGTGGTCAAAATCCGCACGATGTCGGAAAAAGGGATCTCATGAGCCGTGCCTATGCCCAGCAGAGCCCGACGGAAAACAATCTTGCCGTTGCCTACCTCGATGCGGAATGAGCCCATCGTCGCCCGAACAAGCGCGTAAATCAGCAAGATGTCAAAGAGCCCGAACACCGTGGCGAAAAACCATGGGGCATGGGAATGCAGGAGGACATAAACGATCCCTGTCCAGACTGTGGTGACGAGCAGCAAGCCCAGAACCAGGCCAGGGTTGCGAAAAGGCGGGAAGTAGAATTCGGTGCCGCCGTTCATTCCGGTGGAAACCACAACTTTCGGGTTCGCCGGAGCGGCCACATCGGACGCGTCGGACTGAAAAGCCGGCGCGGCGATTGTGTTTTGCGCATCGCTCAAGAAGGAAGCCGTTGACATGGCCGCCGAGGTTGGCGATGGTGTCAGCCGGAAAACCGGCACCTCAAAATCGTCCGAATAATTCACGCCGGGAACGTCGGCCTGGGCATGCAAAAGCCAGAGAACCTGGTCGTTCAGCTGGTCGTGATTCGACTCGTAGGCATCGCTCGGAATGCTGAACTCCACCGGGATCGCGGCATCGCCCATCGGTCCCGGAACAAGGAATTGTTGCGGTACGTTGCTGTTCGCCTGCCAGAGAACGCTCTCCTGGATGGAACGATCCTTGCCAGCGCCAGTCTCGACCTGGCGGACGCAGCTAAGGCTCAGGTCAACGCCATGCCTTGCCTCGGCATTGAAACGCAAGTGAATCGTCCCCTTCAATGACTGGCCGGGACAAAACGGCAGCAAGGCGAACTCAAAATAGGTTTGGCCAAAACGTTTCCGCCGGATGCTTGCCCTGATCGCCGCGGCCGCCAGAATGACGCCAACGAGGCAGAATCCCAGCGGCAAAAAGACCATCGGACTGGATGTGCGCCAAAGTTTAGGCACGATTGCAGCCGCGACCGTGAACACAATCCCATTCGCAAAAATCGCCGCTATCCAAAGGCCGATGGCGCTGTCGCGGTTGTTGCTTTCCGCCCGCCGAATGGCCCAGTCTTTCCGCCACAGCCAGGGAGAGTCGGGATTGGACTGCTCAGCTGCCGCTTGCTCCTTCAACTTGCGAGTCCCATAAATGGCGGCGAAAACGATCCCGCCGCCCACGAGAATGAAGATGGCCGAGACCAACACTCCCACCCAGCGATTCCCCTGGGCGCGAGCGGGAGCGCTGAACAAAACAGTGGTAGCGAAAAAGATTCCGGCGGCCGCAAACACCAGGCCAAAAATAATGAGGAGAATCTCGCCGCCCTTGGATGGCTTTGTCACAGTGGAATTATAGAGTTAGCGCGGATCGGAATCAGAGCGGCAGGCACCGATTTTCATTACACAAGTCACGTGTTTCCGGAGTAGTTCAGTCGGCTGCGGGGCCAGCAAAGAGGATCAGATTCTCATCTGGATCCGAGACGACAAATGTTTTTCCACCCCACGGCTCTTTCTTAAGTGCCTGATGGAAGGAGACTCCTGCGGGCTGATATCCCAGAAACAGCTGTTTGATTTCTTTCGCGGTGGCAACCGTGATGGAAGCGGAGAGCAGATGTTCGCGCTTGCGAATATCTCCAGCGAAAACAGGTTCCGAAACCAGCCTCAAGTTGATTCGTGCGTTGTCGCGGAAGACCTGCCCATAGTACGGCGGATCGCCATAGATGAATGCGACCGCGAAGCCGAGTTTTGTTGTATAGAAATCGCAGGAATTCTTGATGTTTGCAACGAAGAGTTGCGGTTCAATTGAATTAAGAATGGGACGTGACGTCGTATGTTTGGGTTTATCGGTCATGGCGTCTGCTCGTGATTTGGACCTGCCACGCTCGAAACCACTTGCCGTGCAAAAGGCTCCTGAGCGTCTGCGAGCTGGAAGCTGACTCCATTATCTGCACGTCCCCGCTGTGGCGAGAATCGCTACACAGGTAGCGTCTCGAGTCTAGTTGCTGCGTCCGGATTCCTTCTTCAGTTTATCCAGTGATTCGGGTCCGATCCATTTCTTAGAGTTCTGCGCTTTGTGGACGAGTCCCCAGGCTTGGTCATAGCGCGCGCCCTCCGTGTACAGGTAAAGCAGTGGATTGTATGGATCGCACGAACAGCCGTCGGCGGTGGCGCCGAGGTCGATGGATTTCTCGAAATCCGCGATCGCGGCATCATGCCTCTTCTCTTTTGGGCTAGACGATCCAGCGCGCGTGCAGTAGGCGTCGGCCAATCGCGACCTGCCCAGCGGATTCAGCGCCATCTCTTGCGTGTAGTCGCTGATCGCCTGGTCGAGTTCGCCGGTCGTCTCATGGATCAAGCCGAGTCTGTCATACGCCAGATAGAACCGGGCGTTTTTTTCGACGGCCTTCTTGAAATCGGCGGTTGCCGGGTCGAACCAAGCCTTGCGGTCGGCTTCGGTGCCCATCAAGTGGCCGTCCACCACCGCCTCAAGGTTGGCCCGGTCGTAATAGGTTACCCCGCGGGTGTAATAAGCTTCGGCGCTGGGATCGAGTGTTATGGCCTGGTCATGATCTTTCACGGCTAGGCCAAACAAGCGGTCGTATTCGTCAGCGGAGATCAGCTTGAAAGCCTTGCTGTAGCGTGCTTTTTCCGAATAGGCGCTGCCGCGCTTCGCATATGCCTCCGCGCGCTGGGCGTTATCGCGAGCGCTCTCGATAGCCTTTGAGGCACTGCTGATGTCGCGGTCATAGCTGCTCAGATAAAAAAACCGGGCGATGCGGTTGCAGCCCGCGAGAAGTAAAAGAACGGACGCGCACAATAGCCCGGCTATCTTTAGAGACCTTTTCATCGGTCACACCTCGATATGCGCCTCAATATGCACCTCAATATGCACCTCGACATTTCTGTGGACACTGGCGGTAGTACGAGAATCGGCATGGATGTTGATCTTCATTATGTCTTGATCGAACCGAGTTTTCGATTCCGGGCGGTATGCAGGCTACTCGGAAGTAATTGTCGTTAGCGCGGCAGCGCGAGTTGTAACGTGATTGTTCGAAGAGGTTTGCGGCCTGCTACAATCCTGCGATGCGAAGTCTAAGGCGAATTCCAGCAACGATCTTCAGCGCGGTTGTGCCAGGATGTGTCATCCTATTCACTCTAATCATGGCCAACGCGCAAAAAATTCCGCCGCCTGATGTTCCGAGTGCGATTCAGGCGCCCCCGGGCGAACAGGTTGTTTTGCTTGCGCATGCCTCCGGATCGCAGATCTATACCTGCCAAGCCGGCACGGACGGCAAGTTCGCCTGGACTCTTAAGGCTCCTGACGCGGAGCTTAAGGATGAGAAGGGCAAGGTCATTGGGCGCCATTTCGCCGGGCCTGCATGGAAGCTTAACGACGGAAGCGAAGTGACGGGTAAAGCGTCGGCGCATGTGGACTCGCCGAACTCCGACTCGATTGCATGGCTGCTGGTGAAGGCCGTGGGTCATTCTGGTCAGGGACTGCTGACGAACGTAACGAGCATTCAGCGCGTCCATACACGCAGTGGGAAACCGCCCGCGGCCGGATGTGACGAGTCGCACCGTGACGCCGAAACGAAAAGCAGTTACACGGCCGACTACTACTTCTATGTCCCAGCTAAGTGAAGTCCTATCGTTTCGATGACCCAGTGGGTCAATGGACCAATCATCCGCCCAGCCCCTAAAGGGGCTTCAGATTCTGGAGAACTTACGGTATCGATAAAGCGATACCCTGGTACGAAGCCCGAGTTTTTCCGCATCCTACTAGTCCAGCTAGTCCAGGACTGGGCGCGGGCAATAAGGAATCGGCGTTCCTTTAACAATTGCCCCGGGATTTGTATCGACCAGCGCTTCGGCGTATTCGACTCCCACGATTTTTTCGGCCACAGCGCGTGCCGCCGAAAGATTCGGGATTCGGCGTTTTGTATCGTGAGCGTCGGAGGCAAGAATGTGTACGGCGGAGCGGTCGAGCAGCCAGTGGGCGATAATCTCGGGCCGTTCTCCCCAGAATCCGGTCAGCGATGAGGCGGTGACCTGAACCAGGCAGCCCTGCTCCACCCATTCCAGGATCCGCTGCGGTGTTTGCTGAAGGATAGGATTGCGCTCGGGATGAGTCAGGATCGGGGTAAGCCCGCGATCTCCCAGCCTGGTGAAACAGCTGCCAAGGTGGGTCGGGACACTGAAGTTACTGAGCTCAATCAGCAGATAATTGGTGTCGCCGATCGTGTAGGTGTGCGGCTGTTCCAACGCGCGCTCCAGATTCTCGAATGAAAGATGAAAGTCGCAGCCCAGGCTCAACTGCAGTTCCAGCGTGGAACCGATTTTCTCTCTGAGTTGATCGAGAAGGTCGGAGAGGTATGCGCGATCGTAGGGATAGCGGTCGTTGGCATGCGGCGTGGCAACAGTGTGGGTAATGCCATCGGCCGCCGCCATGCGGCACATTTCCAGAGCCGCATCCCAGGATTTGGGACCGTCGTCGACTTCGGGCAGCACATGGCAGTGAATGTCAATCACAACTGGACGTTAGCATTTAGGATACATCAGGCCGCCTTGAATAATCGGGCTATCGGGTGATCGGCTCATCGGGCCATCGAAAAACCGAGGCATGTTTTGCCTTTCAATCAGCGGATCATCCGATCATCCAATGCAGTTGCCGATGCAGTT
>JBAVAA010000195.1:0-10402 GCA_049585515.1 Terriglobales bacterium
AGATAGACCTTGGGCATCGGCAGGCCGACTTTTTGCGCCAGGCGCTCGACGATGTTGTAAACGCGCGGCAAGTCTTCCCGGCTGACGGGCTGAGCGCGATAGGTGGCCAAAGCGATCTTGTCGGAGAAAAAATACGCGACGAAGTTCATGACGGCGGCGAAGGCGAGTGCCAGCAGCATTCCGTTCTGGCCTCCGAGCGCGCGGCCCGCCAGCATGAGCAGCAGCGTCATGATGGTGAGCAGAACTGTGGTTTTAAATACGTTGTTCATAAAATTGCCTCAACTCGTCTTGGTGAATTAGATGCTGAGAGGCGGGTTTTAGGCTCTTTGTGCGACAGAGCTTTGCCTCGTCCTAAGCGCGGTCGCGAACGTGTGTGCCCAGGAAATGATGGCGAAGGTCAAGATTAACTAGGCCGCCTGGACGTTGGTGCCGTAGGCGAGGCTGGCGTACCATTTGCCGCGGCCTTGGGGAGTGAGGTCCATGAAGTGCCAAATGGGCGTAAGCAGGTCGATGCCACGCTCCTGGATGTCCGGGGCCATTCGGGGATGTGCGGTGTAGAAGTGCCGCACCGTGCCGTTGGTGTCGCGGGTGAAGACGGAAATATTAGAGTCTTGATTCCCTTCGCGGTCCTCGCTGCCGAGGTCGTACTTGAATGTGCTATTGCCGGCGCTGAGAAGCCGTAGCTTGTCCCATCCGCGGGAACGCGCATATGCCCGCAGAGTCGGGAGATCGGCGGCGGCCACAACGGCGAAGTCGAGATTCTGAGCGAGGTGATGGGCGACGCCATTAGCGCCGTCGATCCAGGCCGTGCACATCGGGCATGCCTTGCTCTGCCTCTTTCCGAACATGAAGTGATAGATAACGAGCGAGCGATTGGGCTTGGTGAAGAGTTCGCTTAGTTGGACAGTGCCCACTGGCGCATCACCAGCGTTGAGGTCGCGCGGACCCTCTTGGAACTGATAGTCCTGAATCGGAGCGCCCTGGGGAAGATGGCGTCGCAGCTCAGCCACGCGTTCGCGTTGGCGCATGAGTTCGATTTCCGCCAGGCGAAGCTCTTCGCGCTTGGTTAGATATTCAGGCGATTCGTTGGTCAAATTGGTTTGCCGATATGATCCGTCGACTTGTGTGTGTACCATAGTGATTGTCTCCTCGTTTATTTTCTCGCCGGCAGTAAAAGAAGGCAATCGCTTATAAGGGGTTGCTCTTGCGGGGCGGAGCTCCGCCACCACACGAACTTACGCCTGCCGCTTCAGTGCGCGCTCCAGCGTCTGGTCGAGGGCGGCTTTGGCTTTTTCGTAGTCCGCGGGGGTGATCTTGCCTTGCTTCTTCTCCACCTCGAGCTGGAACAGTTCTTCCTTCAGAGCTTCAAGGATCATCGACGATTTTGAGGACGAGGCGCTCGCCGCGGGCGCTGCCGCGGTTGGACGAGGTGCTGCTGCTCCGAAGTCGCTCGATGCCCCGCTAATTTTTGCAGCGGATGCCGCGGCCATGGACGCTGCGGGCTGCCGCTTCGTGACCACCCATCCGCCGATGGCGAGCAGCACGGCGAAGCCTCCAAGAATCCAGAGCTGATATTTCTTCAAGGGATCGGGCGCGTCGATGGGAGCGCCGAGGCCGCCGCCGGGGCGATTATCAGTGCTTTGGGATTGCGGTTGCTGCTGCGCTGCGCCCGAGGCGGTTTCTCCAGGAGACTCGTTAATGGTGCCAGTGCCCTGCAGGGTAAAGGCCAGTGCCTGCCCGGGCTTCGCGTCTTGCACAACCTCCACGTTGCTGTCGCTTTGATTGGGATCCTGCATCGATTGGAAGGTCGATGGATTCGCCGCCTTGAATTGCATCGTCTTTGGAAGAACGACGACAAAATGCTGCGCGGGATAGAGCGGTTTGGGATCGAACTTGATCTCGCCCGAATAAGGCAGAGTGAACTCCACCTGGAACTGCGTTTCTCCGGGACGCAGCGGGAAGGCGATGGCATAGCGGTTCTTTTCGGCTTGTGGAACGGCGTCGGCGGGGATCGGCTGGCCGTTCGGCGCGCGGGCCTGCACCTGCTCAATCTTCGCGCCCGCGGGCACGTAGAACTCGAAGTTGTGGTCGTTCATCTGCGTCACTGGCGGCGAGGAGGTATTGTTGACGACGAACAGGCGAACGCCCTGCATCGAAGTACTGTCTGCCTGGAAGCGCAGGACGTCGGCGGTCAGGCCGAGGGCGGTGACCTTAGGCGCTACGTTATAGACACTCACGTCGGCGGTGTTGACGCCGGGAGGCGCCATCTGGTGATAGTTGACCCCCTGATGCACGGCGCGGATGAGGTGCGGGCCGGGCACGGTGATTTTGAAGCTGAACTTCCCTTGGCTGTCGGCTTTGGTGGTGCCGCCTACGTCCATGCCGTTGGCCAGGTTGATCAGGATGACCTCATCGCCGGCTGCGGGCTTGTTGGTGGTGCCGTTGGTGACGGTGCCGGTGAGGGTCTGGGCGGCGGCCGAGGCTAGGGTTAGCGAGATGATGGCGGTCAGTAAGGCGGAATGTGCAAGCTTGATCAAAAGAAACTCCTTGCCGCAGATCCTTTTGCGAAGGCGGCAGCGCTACGAGATTAGCGCTTCGTAGGCTTTGTGATCGCCAATCCAGAACCACAAATATCCATCGTCCCGTTTAATTGCAAGGGCGCGATGATTCAGCGTGACGCGGGCCGACCATATTTCCTGGCCGTGGCGCTCTCCCACTTTCTTGAATTGTAACGAAGGATGTTGCGGGTTTGCTTTCAGCAATGAAAACTGTTTATCGGCGCGGACGCGGGTTTCCTGAGGGAGCGATTGGTATAGCTGCCAAAAATCGATGCCGGCTCGATGCTGCATTGGGGCTAGAGCGGCCGGGTGCGGCCATTCTTCTCGTCGTCCAGGGCGCGTTGGATGGCGGTGTCGAGCCGTCCGGCCGCAAGATCGGATTGGACGCGAGTGTCGATCGGCGGTGGGCAATGCTGCTCGAGCCACGCGTACAACTCCTCGATTTCGCGCGGCGTGAGCGCTCCGATGGCACGTTCAATATCCTTGATGGTGTCGAGGCTCATGGGACTTTTATTTTAACCCGCGCCGCGAGGAAATCGCCAGAATTGATAAGGGAACCGTTCCAAGAGCGAAGCTGCATTTCTTATGAGGCACCATATTTGGATTTTATCCATCTCTCTGAGAATTGAGACGATTGCGACTGCCAAGGTGTGGCACAGCTGCGCTTCTGCCTTAGTGGAATTCACATACCCCCAGTGAGCTATCCTGTTGCGGCGACTGAAGAGCTCATTTTGGAAGTACTTTGTCGCCGACAGGTTCACCGCATCCGGGAATCCAGCCATTATATTTGTGGCAATATTGTTTTGGGCAACGAAGCCGTCAAAAGTTAATCCCGTGATCTTTTTGGAAACAAAATCTGCGGGTGCAGTAAAGCCACCCTTCCTTGGGTACTCATGTTCCCACGCTTCTTCCTGCTTCGGAGCGGGCAGGTTGAATGTCGTGGCGTAACTATCCATTCCCTTTAGCTTGAGAAAGAGTCGAGTGAGAAATGACTCAACTGCCATCGTCGCAATTACTATCGATAGACTGTAGTCTCCACCTTCGAGCTCCGCCTTGCTGCGATACAAAAGGCGTTCCGCAGTGACGCTGACACTTAACGGGTCTATTAGACCGGCTGCGGATCCGCATTTCGGGCAGACTGCGCCAGTCCAATCATTATCTCCATAGGCTGAGAATGAGTGGGCGTGGCCGCAGGCGCACGGCATTTCAAGAATAAACTTCAAGTCCGAGGTCCTTAAACCAAAAGCCCACAGCCGAATCGTTGCCTCACTGTGCGTGGACTTCCTGGGGCATCGTCTGGCGGCGGACCTTGATCTTGCTCTCGCTCTTGCGGGCCTGCGCGAGATCGTAGGCCAGCTGCATGCGCAGCCAGGTTTCCGGTGTGCTGCCAAATGCCTTCGAGAGCCGGATTGCCATCTCGGGGCTGATGCCCGATTTGCCGTGAATGACGTTGTTCAGAGTTTGCCGGCTGACGCCGAGAACCTCCGCTCCCTCGGTAACGGACAGGCCCAAAGGTTCAAGGCAATCATGCCGCACGATGCGACCAGGGTGTGCGGGATTTTTCATCGGCATGGTTTCTCCATTCCGCCTTAGTGGTAGTCGATCAGTTCAACGTCGAAAGCATCGGTCGCTTCGAAGCGAAAAACGATTCGCCAATTTGCCCGCACCGTAATCGACCAAAGCCCTTTCCATGCGCCTTTGAGCGGGTGAAGGCGATACCCGGGAATATCGAGAGCTTGCGGCGCAGCGGCAGAATCAAGCGCCGTGAGGATTCGTTCCACCTTGTCCAGCAGGTCGGGCCGGATTCCGCCGTCGTCGTCGTGCTCATGAAGCCGTTTGAAAGTGTACCTTGTCACTTGTCATGTATAACAGGCCTACACCACCTGTCCGGCCGCCTGCTCCAACCGCGCGATTTCCGCCATGATCGCGGCGGCTTCTTCTTCGAGCGAGGCGCGCATCGATTGATAGTCCGCATCGGGAACCTTGCCGGCTTTGTATTCGAAATTCAGGTCGCGCAGGTTTTCGTAGACGGCTTCCTTGCGCTCGCGGAGATAGCCGAGACGCGTTTTTTCTTCTCCGGCGTAGACTTCGCCGGGGAAAAAGAAGACGTAGTAGAGCGCGGCCAGCGTAAAGACTGCACAGACGAACATAGTCATCGGACGCCGCCTCCCTCGGGGGCTAAAGCCCCTGATTTCCGGGAGGAGTAACGGACCGGCTGAAGCCGGGCCCTTTCAAAGCGCCTGTGCGCGGAGTTTACGTTCTTGAAAAACATCACGCTCTTGAAATACATTGCCGATCGCGGCTTTTCGCGGACAGGAGTGTCCGCGCCACATTGCGTCATTGGTCGGTCTCTTTTCTGGCTCTCCGGCGGAACTCTTCTAATTCGCTGCCTTGCGGGATAGTAATGCCGTCGGCAAGGGCTGGTTCGGGGCGGTCCCTCCATGATCGGACGATATGGACCGCGAAGGCTATGCCTAGCGCCAGGACCAAAAAGGGCATGATCCAGGCCACGCGATTGAATCCGGTGGCAGTGGGCGCGGCTATTACAGTTGGTCCGTACTCCTGCACGAAGCCTTGCAGGATCAGGTCGTCACTATTGCTGCCGCCTTTGTCGATCGCGGCCTGCAATTCGTTGCGCATTTTGTCGGAGGACATGCAGCCGACGTGATTGCATTCGAGCAGAATCTGGCCGCATCCGCAGGTGCACATCATGCGATGGCCCAGGTCTTTGAAGCGGGCGCTGTCGTCGCTGGCGCCCATGAAAATGATTACCGCGAGCGCGAGCGTGGCGGCCTGAAGCAGGCGCCGCGGAGACTTCAGGGCATTCCGGCACAAAGCAGGTCCTTCGCTTCGCTCAGGATGACAAGTCGTAAAAAGACTTTTGTGCCGCTGCAAGGCTTTCATCTCAGTCACCGGCTCCTACCTCCGCGGGCTCGCGAACGGGGGTGGGTGCGGTTACACGCACGGACGCGGCGTTCGGGATGAGGGCCGTGATGGTGCCGAAGACCATCACGATCAGGCCAATCCAAATCCAGGGGACCAGTGGGTTCACATGCGCCTTAATGATCGGCCTTCCGGTAGTTTCGTTCTTGCCTTCGTAGACGATGTACAGATCGCTCACCAGCAAGAAATCTTCGCGGAAGCTGGGGTATATACGCGGCAGGGTCTGCGGCTGCTGGCTGGCTTTATAAAAACGGCGTTCTGGATACATGGTCGTAATCTGTTTGCCGCCGCGGAAGACGTTGATGATCGCCCACTCGTTGGCGTAGTTGGGATTATCGTCCTGCGTATAGGACTGACAGACCAGCGTGTACGGGCCGACGTTAATTTTGTCGCCGAAAGCCATTTCTTTTTCCACTTCTTTGTTGAAAGGCTGCCCGAGGATTCCAATAATGACCAGAGCGACACCGAAGTGGACGATGTAGCCGCCATAGCGGCGCGTGTTTCTGTGGTAGAGGCGCACCATGGCGGAGAACAGATTCAACTCGCTCTTGCCGGCGATGACGCGGCCTCCGCGGATGAACTCGGAAATGACGGTAAAAATCACCAGCGCCGCGAGCACCGCGGCCATGGTTGCGTAGAAGTACGCGGGGTCTTCCCAGGGGCGCACGCCGAAAACAATCATCAGGATGCCGACGGCAACCGATCCGATCGCGGGAAAGAGAAAATTCCGTTTCAGGCTCTCAATGGAGGTCTTGCGCCAGGCCAGCAGCGGCCCGACTGCTGTGAGCAGCAGGAGCAGCAAGGCCACCGGGACTGCCACGCGATTGAAAAATGGCGGACCGACCGTGACTTTGTGTCCCTGAACAAATTCCGAAATGATCGGAAAGAACGTTCCCCAAAGTATGGTGAAGCAAACGACCAGCAGGAGCAGATTGTTGAACAGGAAACTGGATTCGCGCGAAACCAGAGACTCGAGTTTATGTTCGGTCTGGAGATGCGACCGGTTTGCGATCAGGAAAAAAGTGCAGACGGCGAGGGTCAATCCTATGAAGACGAGGAACCACGTTCCGATGGAGGATTGGGCGAATGCATGCACCGAACTGATCACACCCGAACGAGTGAGAAACGTCCCGAGCATTGAAAGAAGGAAGGTCGCGAAGATGAGCGCCATGTTCCAGATCTTCAGCATGCCGCGTTTCTCCTGCATGATGACCGAATGCAGAAAGGCCGTGCCGGTGAGCCACGGCATCAGCGAGGCGTTCTCTACCGGATCCCATCCCCAGTAGCCGCCCCAACCGAGGACGGCGTAGGCCCAGTGCGCGCCGAGAAAAACGCCGATGGTTAGAAAGCACCAGGTGACCATGGTCCAGCGGCGGGTGATGTGAATCCATTTTTCGCCGGGATACTTCATGATGAGCGCGCCCAGCGCGAAAGCGAAGGGAACGGTGAAGCCGACGTATCCCAGATAGAGCATGGGCGGATGGATAACCATCTCGGGATATTGCAGAAGCGGATTCAGCCCGGTGCCATCGGGCGGAAGCGCGCCTTGTTCGAGGGCAAAGGGATGCGCGGCAAAATTCAGAATCAGCAGAAAGAAAACCTGTACCGAAGCAATGATTACGGACGCGTAGGCGAACAGCCGCTGATCGGTCTTGTAGCGCAGCCGGAGAACGAATCCGTAACCGGCGAGCAGCAGCGACCAGAATAGCAACGACCCTTCCTGGCCGGACCATAGCACGGCGAACTTATAAGCGGCGGGCAGATCGCGATTGCTGTGGTGGTAGAGGTAGGCGATGGAGAAATCGTCGTTGAACGCGGCTACCACCAGAACGATGCTCGCCAGCAGCACCGCGGCGAAAGCGGCGATTCCGGCGCGGCGGGCAGTCTCGCCGAGACGAGCCGACGCGGCGTCCTTACCGAATAAAGCGAGAAAGCCTGCAAGAAAAGAGTACGCACTCAGGCAGAGCGCCAGCAGCAGCGCAAAGCTTCCAATTTGAGACATCGGTGGGACCCCACAGTATCGTTATCGTTCGTATTTTTTCAGAGATGCGGGCGCTATGCAATCTACCGTACGCCCATCTGTGCGGTTCGTACAGGAGTCGAGGTGCGCCGGTGGCTGCTTGGAGTGGCCGGAAAGCCGCGGTCGAATACGATTTATGGCTGCGATTTGCGGCTGTGATTACCGGGACTTCTCCAGCGGATAGCCTCGTTCGCGCCAACCGCGAATTCCGCCATCCATGGAAATAACGTTGGTGTATCCCATTTTTTGCAAATTATCGGCTGCCAGCGCCGACCGGAAGCCGCCGCCACAATAGAGCACGAGTTCAGTTTTCAGGTCGGGATACTTGGCCTCAATGTCACGCTCGATTACACCCTTGCCCATGTGAACGGCTCCGGGGAGGTGATCGGCGTCAAATTCGCGGTCTTCGCGGACGTCGACGAGAACGAATTTGTGGCTGCGGTCGAGCCGGGCTTTGACTTCGTCTACGTTGGTTTCGCGGACGCGCTGCTTGGCGTCCTCGACAATCTTTAAAAAGCGCGGTGGATGTTGAGCCATAGCGTGGACAGTCTCCGGGAAAATATTAGCAGGTTTGTCGGATAGCTCTCAGCTGTCAGCTGTCAGCTCTCAGCTCTCAGCTCTCAGGAAAATCGCACGATCCCCGCTGGTCTAAGCTCCTCAGGTTTGGGTAACTGAGAGCTGACAACTGACGGCTGAAAACTGCTTTCCGGAGAGCTGCCTTTCTGACTCCGTGTCTCCTGTGCTAAAGATAAAGGAGGCATGACGCTCATCCTTCGCGAGTCTCGCATTCACTCCTACGGTTGTTACACCACGCGTCCCATTCGCAAAGGGGCGTTGATCATCGAATACGTCGGCGCCTACCTCACTTATGAAGAGGCAGACGATCTTTACGACGATTTCCCGAACACGTATCTGTTCGGCCTGGATGGGGGCAAACGTATTGTTGACGGATACGGAGTGGCCGCTTTCGTCAATCATTCCTGCCAGCCGAACTGCGAGACCGATCAGATCGGGGGGAAGATGTGGATCATCGCCCTGCGCGATATAGCGGCCGGCGAGGAACTGACGTACGACTACAACCTCTACGATGGCGAGGATGACGCCCCTTGTTTCTGCGGGGCAAAGCGCTGCCGGGGTAGCCTGTACTCCGCGTCGCATCTGCGCAAGGTCGCCAAGAAGCGCGCCAAGACTGCAGCTGCGGCATCGTAGTTGAACCGTGTGGCGCGGGCACTCTTGCCCGCGAAATGCTGCCGCTTGCCAGGGAGTGGCAGGTGACCACGCCCATCCGCGACTCGATTGCAATGCACGCGGCCGGACTGGCGTGTTCGCCCTACACGATTGGTTTCGGCGAGAGGTGCCACATTTTCCGATGCTACAATCGTCCTTCCGGAAACGTTGTCCCTGAAATCGCCGTTTTGATCGGGCTAAATCTGGAGTCATGCCTTGAATCGTGCTTCCGCCAGCCTCGAAACCATCGTTGCCCGAGCTCTTCATCGAGCCCCGCCGGACAATAGTGCTTTGCTGGCCTGGGCGGTCGCGTGCGGCAGCGCGGTGGCCGAGCGGACGCGGGCGCTGAGTTTTTCCGAAGGAATTCTGCGAGTGGAAGTCGTCGACGGAGGCTGGCGGAGGGAACTCGCAAATCTTGCGCCGCGCTATCTGGCCTTGGTCAATAAGTATTCCGCGACCGCGGTGAAGCGGATTGAATTCGTGGTGCGGGCTTAAGAGCTGCCGACATGCTGATCGTTCGTAGGGTATCGCTTTGCAGTTTGCCGAAAAACTGAGATTCGTATCAGGGCATCGCTTTAACGATGCCGAAGATGCTCGAAATCCCAAGCCCTCTTTAGGGGCTGCGCCTCGAATCTATGAAGGTTACCGACAAAGACGTCGCCTACGTGGCCGATTTGGCCAACCTGGAACTGACCGCGGACGAGCGCGTCCGCATGCTGCGAGATTTGAATTCTATTCTTGAATATGTCGAGCGGCTCAGCGAACTGGAGACCGATAAAGTTCCGCCCATGGCTCAAGTTTCGGATCGCTATGGCGTGGATGAATCGCGCCAGGGAAGCGATCGCTTTGCCTATGCTATCCGTGAGGACATAAAGAACGGTTTGCGCGAGTCTCTGCCGCACGACGTCGCGATGAGAAATGCTCCGGACACGGACGGAACGTTTTTTGAAGTGCCGAAAGTGATTGAGAGATAGCGCCTCGTCGAGCAAGTACGGTTTGTATCAGGGCATCGCTTCAGCGATGCCAAATAGCTGCGTCAGAAAAGCGCCTTCAGGCGATGAGGCCGGAGTTTCGGAGTTGGCACATTGACCATTGACGATGTCCGGAGCGCGATCGCGGAGCGGCGAACGACCGCAACCGCTCTGGCTCACGATTTCTACACGCGCATCCGAAAAGAAGATTCCGAGATTGGCGCGTTCCTGACTCTTTGCGAGGAGCGCGCGCTGGCGCAGGCCTCGCGAATCGACGCCCTGGCCGCGGAAGGCAAGCCTTTGCCCCCGCTCGCGGGAGTTCCCGTTGCGATTAAAGACGTTATGGTCACGACCGGCGTGCGCACTACCGCTGGCTCGAAGATCCTCGACAATTTTGTTCCGCCGTATGACTGTACAGCTGTCGCTCGTCTCGAATCGGCGGGCGCGGTGATTTTGGGCAAGCTCAACTGCGATGAGTTTGCCATGGGCTCATCCACGGAGAACTCGGCCTATCATCCGGTGCACAATCCGCGCGACAAGAGCCGCGTGCCGGGCGGATCGTCGGGTGGGTCGGCGGCAGCCGTGGCGGCCGAGATGGCTGTCGCGACGCTCGGCTCGGATACGGGAGGATCGATTCGCCAGCCTGCGTCGTTCTGCGGCGTGGTCGGTTTGAAGCCAACCTA
>JBAVAA010000196.1:0-8337 GCA_049585515.1 Terriglobales bacterium
TTCAAAGACGGCATCGTTCGTGATCAAACCTGTAGCCTCAGAGTGTGCGGCGGTTGCGGCCTGCAGGGCGTCGGGAGTTCGCAGGCGATGGAGAGTGCGAATCCGGGACGCAAGCTCCGCGATCTCAAGGTTCGGAGCAACCCAATCCAGGTTGGGGTAAGTGGAGAGCAACCCATAAAAGTCATTTGCCAGTTGCTCGTCCCCTTCGCGATACGGCTGTACGAGCAGTTCCGTCATTGTTATCGTGGATGTGACCGCATTGGACTCTGGCCCCTCGAGCCAGGAAAAAATGAGGTCGGTGTAGGCGAGATACTTTGCGTTGGGTTGCAAGTGATAAATGAAGATACTGGTGTCGAGACCGATTCGGCGGTGACGTCGCAGAAAGGCGCGGAGTCGCTCTACTCCCAACTCTGGCGTTCCTTTTGCAGATAATCTTTCGGGTACTTACCGCGAGCCAGGCCACGGATCGCGGCATGATAAGACTTCGGCTTTTGCAGGACCAGGACTTTTCTGCCCCGGACGACCACGAGAATCTTGTCGCCGGGTTTCAGTCCGAGAGCTTCGCGAGCCTCCCGCGGAATTACAATCTGATTTTTTGTCGAAAGAGTTGCTTCCGTCATCGCTTTACATAATAACACAAAGTAAAGCTCGCGGACACCTCCAAATTACCGCAGCCAATCTTCCAACTCAACCCCGCGATCCGTTTTCTCGTCGCGATATTTCACGATCACCGGCGTGTAGAGGGAAAGATTCCACTCCGCTCCCGTGCCTTTTTTCACGGCGCGCGAACCGGGGACGACAACCGCGTTCTCCGGAACCTCCAACGGCCTTTCCGGCGTTGCGCGGTAGATTTCGCCGCGCACCAGATCGTAGAGTGGCGTGGATCGGGTCAGAATCGTTCCCGCTCCCAGCACCGCCCGGGCGCGCACCAGCGTGCCTTCGTACACGCCACAATTGCCGCCGACCAGCACGTCGTCTTCGAGGATTACTGGCGCGGCGTTGATCGGCTCGAGCACGCCTCCCACCTGCGCCGCGGCGCTCAGGTGTACACGCTTGCCAATCTGTGCGCATGAGCCGACCAGCGCGTGGGAGTCGATCATCGAGCCTTCGTCCACATAGGCGCCGACATTGATGAACATGGGAGGCATGCAGATGACCGACGGAGCTACGTATGCGCCTTCGCGGATGGAGGATCCGCCGGGAACCAGGCGAATCTGATCTGCGAGAGTCAGACGGCGGGTAGGGAAGGTGTCCTTGTCAACAAAGGAGAGCACATCGCCGTCTGACATTTCAGCCAACACGCCGAGACGAAAGCCGAGCAGAATGCCTTGCTTCACCCAGGCATTGACGACCCAGTGCGCGCCAATTTTCTCAGCGGCGCGAACATCGCCGCGAGTCAGAGCTGCGCGGAAGTCGAGAAAAGTGCGGCGGGCTTCGTCGGGGTTAGTGATTCCCTCGGCTTTCGCTAATCGCTCAATGGCCGATTTCAAAATGGATAGGGAATCTGACATAGGAAGTGCACATGACAGCATGAAAAAAATCCTACGATGGAGAAGTCTGTGGAATCCCACCCTTGCGCACAAAACGCGCAAGGATGGGGCACCCAATGTGGTGGTTTACGCTACGCACTTGCATTCGCTGCGAATCAGCACGCCGGGCATCTGGTGGGTCGCCTCGCGCGCCTCAGATAAGTTGCCGTAGGGTCCGTGCCAGCGCGAATGATTGGGGTCGTGCCCGGACGGGCGTCCTTTGCCGGAACTGCACTGCCCGCAGGATGCGCGGTGCAGCATCGCCTTGTGCGGACCCGCCGACCAGTTTTCGTAAACATAAAATTCGATGGCGGCGGCTGGAGCCGCCGGCCGTGCAATCAATCCGGCGTCAGTTGCGACCTTCTGCAGCTTTGAGCGCGTATCGCGGCGCATCGGAAGTAAAGGCAGGCGATAGACCTCTTCGATCTTCCCCATCATTGCCAGGACCGCCTTCACCGGTAGCGGGCTCGACTCGATGAAGTTGGCCAGCATCAGCGGAAGATATTTGCGGTGGATGGCGCGCGCGGCGCTCCACTCATTGTTGAGCGCGGCGCGGGTCATCTCCGCCATCTCGCGGGGAATTTCGTTGGACGCAACCGAGACAACGCCGACGCCACCAAGAGCGATCACCGGCAAGGTGACAGAGTCATCCCCAGAGAGGACGAGAAAGTTCTCTGGCACAGAGTTCAGCACCTCCGCAATCTGTGTCATGTTGCCGCTGGCTTCCTTCACTCCGGCGATGTTTGGAACTTCGCACAGGCGGGCAAGCGTCGCGGGCTCGAGATTCGCGCTGGTTCGACCGGGAACGTTGTAGAGAATAATCGGCTTGTCGACCGCCTCTGCGATCGCGCGGAAATGCCTGTATTGGCCCTCTTGTGTCGGCTTGTTGTAGTACGGCGAAGCGGTCAGAATGGCGTCGACGCCCGGACGCGACGCAACGTCTTTCGCCTTGGCCACGGCGTCCTGTGTCGAGTTGGAACTGGCGCCGGCAACGATTGGCACGCGTCCGGCGGCGACTTCAATCGTCACGTCGATGACGTGCAGCCACTCATCATGACTGAGCGTGGGAGTTTCACCCGTAGTGCCGCAGGGAACCAGGAAATCGATGCCCGACTCGACCTGCCAAGCGACCAGATTGCGCAGTGCGTTTTCAGCGACAGCGCCGTCCTGGGAGAACGGCGTGACCAGAGCTGTACCACATCCCCGGAGTTGCATGAATAAAGGATAACTCTTCCAGCGGGCGCTTGCATGGGCAGGACGTGCGCGTGTGGGAGAGCCTCAGCGGATCGCGTAACCGCCATCTACCCGAATCGTAGTACCTGTAACAAAGTCCGAAGCCCGCGAGGCCAGGTACACTGCGGTTCCGGCAAGCTCTTCCGGTTGCCCCCACCGACCGGCGGGGGTTCGCGCCAGGATCTCGTCGTTCAGGGGCATGGTACGTACGAGCGCCGTCATGTCCGTTTCAATCCACCCGGGCGCGATTGCGTTGACTTGAATGTTGTGCGGGGCGAGCTCAATGGCCATGGATTTAGTCAGTTGGACGACCGCTCCTTTGGCCGCGCTGTAAGAGGGAACAAGCCCAGATCCAAAGAACGAATACATACTGCCAATGTTAATAATCTTTCCACCTTTGCGATTGAGCATCGATCTCGCAGCGAGCTTGGAAAGAAAGAAAACTGCATTGAGTTGCGTCTCGATGACGTTGTCCCAATCTTCAGATTTTTCGTTCAACACACCGCCGCTCAGCGACACGTTGCCGGCATTATTAACCAGGATGTCGATGGCACCGAGCTCGCTTGCGATCCGGTTGAGCGCGGGCTCCAATCCGGCGCGATTGGTCACATCAACCATTACGGCAACCGCCGGAACACCGATCACTTTCAATTCGGAAAGCACGCGCTGGTTCTTTTCGTCGTTTCGTCCAAGCACCGCCACGGCAGCCCCGGCTTCAGCCAGACCGAGCGCAATGCCGCGACCAATTCCGCCATTACCACCGGTTACCACGGCCACCCGACCGCTCAAGTCAAATAACGCAGGCGTTTTCATCGAGCGCTCCCTATTTCGAATTTCTGGAGTGGCGGCCCATCTGCCGTTCAGACTCGTTTGGTTAACAACCAAGACGAAGCACCGGAGGGTAGCCATCGCCCGGTGCGGCGACCGCTCATTGTAAACGACTTTATCTAAAGCTCGCGCCAGACGTTGCGAAACTCGTAGAACCCAGTCTTCGCCGCCAGCCACTCGGCGGCGCGCACAGCGCCTTCAGCAAATCCCTGGCGGGATTTGGCGTCGTGGCACAGATAGATTCGATCGCCCGCGGAGTTGAAAACAACTTCGTGCATGCCGACCACATCTCCTTCGCGAAAGGAAACAATTTCGACCTCGTCGCCGCCGGCACTGCTCACGATCTTCTGGAGGATCATTGCCGTCCCGGAAGGCGCGTCCTTTTTTTCCGCGTGATGACGCTCGAAAATCTGACCGGAGTAATCGTATTTCAGCGCGGCTCCCGCCGTCGCCGCAATCTCGAAGAACAGATTCACCCCAATGGAAAAGTTCGGTCCATAGAGAAAGCCGGTTTTTGCGGAGAGGACCATTTCGCGCAAACGCGGCAATTGGTCGTACCAGCCAGTGGTGCCGACGACGATGTGTTTCTTAGCGCGGATGCAGGCTTCCGCATTGGCAACCGCCGCCGCGGGCGTGGTGAAGTCGATTACCACGTCGATCGGGGCAAGCGAATCCGGCGTGAGAGTGCTGGCATCGGGGTTTTCAGCGGCGCAGAGGACTTGCACATGATGGCGCCGTGCGCGAGCGGCCTCCGCCACAAGTCGGCCTGTCTTGCCCCGGCCTAGGATCAGAAGATTCATGACAAATTCACAACCAACCGCGGTGCCCCGAAGGTATTCGCGCGGTCCGAGAATCAGTTACGCAAACACTTCCGAATCCACTTCCGCAAAAAAAGCGTGATGCAGTCGCCGAACCACCTCGGTTGCGTCGTCTTCCTCAATTACGAAGGTCAGATTAATCTCCGAAGCGCCCTGCGAGATCATGCGGATCTTCACATCCTCAAGGATGCCAAAGACCTTGGCGGCGATTCCGGGAGTTTCGCGCAAATTTTCGCCTACCAGACAGACAATTGCCTTCTTCCCTTCGTATTTCACGTCGGCGATTTTCGCCAGATCGGCGGCCAGCGCCGGAATGGCTTCGTTGGTCTCGGCCGTCACCGAGACGCTGACCTCGGAAGTGGAAACCACATCTACCGCCACATTGTGATGATCAAAGGCTTCAAAGATGGACTTCAAATACCCGTGCACCAGCAGACGGCGAGGTGACGCGACTTCGACGAGCGTGATCTTCTTCTTGAGCGCGATGGCCTTGAATATATTGGCGCAGCGCGGAGCGCGGGCCGTGATTTTCGTTCCTTCACAAGTCGGGTTTTGCGAGTTTAGAACATAAACTGGAATATTCTGCTGAATCGCGGGCATCACCGTTGCTGGGTGCAGAACCTTGGCGCCGAAATAGGCAAGTTCAGCGGCCTCATCAAAGCTGATGACTTTGATGCGGCGAGCCTCCGGAGTAAGCCGCGGGTCGGTGGTCATCATGCCATCGACATCGGTCCAGATTTCGATGCGCTCGGCATTCAGTCCCGCGCCAAAAATGGCGGCGGAGAAATCCGATCCTCCGCGACCGATGGTGGTGGTGATGCCTGTGCGATTCGAACCGATGAATCCGCCCATCACGGGCACTTTGCGGGCATCGAGCAGGGGCTGGACTTTCTTGCGCAGGCGTTCGTTCGTTTCATCGAACAACGGAACGGCGCGCGTGTAGGCGCTGTCGGTCAGCAGGCATTGGCGCGAATCCACGTGAGCGCCTGGCAAACCGCGGGCGGCGAAAGCCGCGGCCACGATCTTGCTGGAAAGCACTTCGCCGAAAGAAGCAACGTAATCGTATGTCCGGGGAGTGATTTCGCCGACCGCGCCAATGCCGCGCAGCAATTCGTCCAGATCTTCAAAGTCGGCGCCCAGGTCGCCGTGAAATTCCGTAAACAGCGCGGTGCCGAGCAGTTCTCCGGCCGTGTCGTAATGACGCTCGCGCAAGGCGCGCGCCATTTTAAGAGCGGTCTTGCGATCGCCATTTCCGGCAGCCTTTCCCATGGCGAGCAGGGAATCGGTGACCTTGGCCATGGCGCTGACCACCACCACGGGACGATCCGCCAAGCGGCCCTGCACGATGTGGGCCACGCGCTCGATCGCTTTCGCGTCCTGTACGGAAGTCCCGCCGAACTTCATCACAATCATGGGCGGGAGTACTCCTTAAAGCGGTTATGAGTTGCCAGTTGCCGGTTGCCAGACAAATCTGCGTCCGCACGGCTATTATTGACAACTGGCAACTGGCAACTGAGAGCTGTTTTCACCCCAGATACCCTTTCACCTTCAGAAGTTCCGCGTTGAGGAGGGCCGCGCCCGCAGCGCCGCGAATCGTATTGTGCGAAAGCACGGTGAATTTCCAATCGAGGACGTTGCACTTGCGCAAACGGCCGACCGCAGTGGTCATGCCTGCGCCGAGGTCAACGTCAAAGCGCGGTTGCGGACGGTCGGGCGCGGTCATGTACACGACGGGCTGATCAGGTGCGCTCGGCAGGCGGAGTTGTTGCGGTTCGGCGCGGAAATCGTTCCAGGCCGCAATCATTTCCTCGGGCTGCGCTTTTTTCTTCAGCCGAATCGAGACCGACTCGGTATGACCATCTTCCACCGCAACGCGATTGCATTGCGCGCTCATCGCAAACGGAGCCGGAACGACGTGCGAGCCGTTCAGCGTCCCCAGCAATTTTTGCGTCTCCTCTTCCATCTTTTCTTCTTCTTTCGCAATGTAGGGGATGACGTTGCCCAGGATATCCAGCGAAGCGACGCCTGGATATCCCGCGCCGCTTACCGCCTGCATGGTCACCGCCATAACGGTTTCTAGAGTGAAGGCGCGATGGATGGGAGCCAGCGCCAGTACCAGTCCCATGGCCGAGCAGTTGGAGTTCGTGACGACGAAACCGCCCGATTTGCGGCGCCAGGATTGTGTATCAATCAGCCGAATGTGGTCACCGTTGACTTCCGGAATTACCAGGGGAACGTCGGATTGCATCCGCAAGGCGCTAGAGTTCGAAACTACCGCGCAACCGGCGTCGGCGAACTGCGGTTCCAGTTCGCGGGCGATCGAAGCATCGAGCGCAGCAAAGATGATTTTTGGCGCGCCTTCGGGTTTGGCGGGTGCGACCGTCATCTTGCCGACAACGGCGGGAATGGCAGTTTTCAACCGCCAGCGCGCAGCCTCTGCATAGGGGCGGCCTTCTGAACGATCGGACGCCGCAAGCCAACCCACTTCGAACCACGGATGACGCTCCAGCATCTGAATGAATCGCTGCCCGACGATGCCGGTGGCACCGAGAATTCCTACAGGAAGTTTGTTTGACATATTGATAGACAAGGTAAGGTTTGATTTTATACCAGCGAAATTTCAGCGGGAAATGTTACGGTTGATCGCCCGCTGAAGTTCTGCGCGCGGGATCGTTGCGATCTCATGCGAGACCCACAACCATCACATTTGCGGATGCAGGCTTGAAGGGTGAAATCCCTGTAGAGGCGCGGCTCGCCGCGTCTTTTCGCGATCGTGGTGCTGTCGGCGGGGGGACCCCGTCTCGACAGAAGGGTTATTACACCCCGCCTCGTCCTAACTCTTGCGGGAACGAATATTCGTTGAGCGGGCCAAACTTGCGCTTTTCCGCGAAGATGCGCCAGCGGCGCCAGACGATCCGCAAACTCGCCATTACTGGGATGGACAAATAGACCCCGAGGATGCCGGCAATTTCGCCGCCCGCGAGAATTCCAAACAGCGCCGCCAGCGGATGTAATTCCACACTTACTCCCATGATCCGGGGAGAGATGACATAGTCGAGCACCATCCGCCACAAGCAGAGAAATAACAGCAAAAATGCCCAGTGCTGGTATCCCGCGAAAATCGCAACGATCATCATGGCCGTGCCTGCCAGCAGCGGTCCTGCCAGGGGAACAAATTCCAGTGCGCCGCCGGCGGTGCCAAGCATGAGCGCAAATGGAACGCGCATCGCGCCCAGCATTGAGGTGTATGCCAGAAATGACAAGGCGGCGAGGGTCAGTTGGGCGCGAATGAATTGCGCCAGCATCTGGTTCAAATCCTGGAACACATCCTGCAAAAACTCGCGCTGCGAACGCGACTGCACCATCGCCACCAGCACTTCATGGAAATTGCTGCCGTCGCGCAGAAAGAAAATCGCAAGGATGGGCACCAGAAACAGCAACCACACTTCCTTGGCCGCTTCAGCCACCCGCACGCCGATGCTCTGCGCCAGACGCGTCAAGTCTCCCCGGCGGCTGCTCAGGAAACTTTGAATACGCTTCTGAGTCTCGGCGCTCCAGCCGTGTTCGTTTCCGATCTGCGTGGCCAGTTGGCCGATTTGACCGGAGAGTTGACCGCTGCTGGCTTTATCCACAAATCCCGGCAGTGAAGCTCCCAGCCTGGAGCCCTGGCGCGCAATCCTCGGACCGACGAGAGCGCCAAATACCACCAGGCCAACCAACAGCAAGAGGTAAATAGAAGCGATCGCCCAGGCGCGGCTGCGAAGCAGTTTCTCCAAGCGCGCTACGGCGGGATTAATAAGATAGGCGAAGAAGATGGCGAAGAGAAAAAGAATCAGAGTTCGCCGCGCCGCGTAGAGAAAGCCCAGGCCCAGGGCGAACAGCAGAGTTGTGAACAGAACGCGCGACGTGCGTGAATCGATAATCGTCAA
>JBAVAA010000197.1:0-3290 GCA_049585515.1 Terriglobales bacterium
TTGATCGGGATGGTCTGGCCGGGCGTACCGTATGGCGCGATCGATTCGAGCTCACTCACTGCCTCGGCATTTCCTGCGCGGCGCGCGGCGTCCATGGCGAAGCGCCAGCCTCGGCGCTCGCTCTCGGGTCCGTCAATCAACTGACAGACGCCGATATAGGCGTACAGCCACTCGGGATGACGCTTCGCGAGCTGCAGACCGAGAAAGCTTCCGTAGCTGTGGCCAAGGACGAATATCTTGTCTTTACCGAACTGCTTGCGAGCCCATGCGGCCATTTCCTCGGCGTCCGCAATCATGCGCTCGTTGGTCAGCGTCGGTGCGATCGTGGCAGGATCGCTAAGCAGAAAAGTTTTGCCCGCAGCCCGCTGGTCCCACTGGACCACCGTGAAATATTCCTCCAGGCCGCGAGTAAACCACCAGCTCATCGGGATTGAGACGTATCCTGGGCCCCCGTGGATATATAGCAGCACCGGATTCCTGCGATCGTCGCCGCGAATCGAGACCCATTGATCAATGCCGCCAATCCTTACTTTCTCTAACCGCTCCACGCCATTGGGCGTCACGATTTTGCGTGCATTGGCGATGATCGCGGTCGCTTCTGCGCGGTTCGCGGGCCTGGCTGGCTCCTGCCCCCAAACATGCACCGTGGAGAGTAGCGCGAATGTGAACAAGATCGAGATCGTCCGCGTGAGGGCCTCGATCGCACAGTTGCTCCCGCCTCTTGGAGGCCGAAATGTCCGGTCGTCGTCTAGGATTTTTATCATGGCTGCTTATTTGCCCCGGTCTGTCGGCACGATACTCCGGGTTAGCTTGAGATGCAGTTTTGGACGTGATGGGGCTAATGGTTTTTGCCATTCAACGCTCGATCAAGGTCCGATCAACGTCCGCTTCCATCCGATGGGGCCTGTGCGCCGCAGATTACATCCCGCCCGCTCACATGAACCGGTGCATTTTTGGCCAACCAAAGGCCAACCGCAGTGGTAGTGTTTCGGACAGTTTCAGGCGCGACAGCGGGATTATCGTGCGGATACGGGTCTTCGTAATTGTCAACCGACCATTCTGAAGGGATGGCTTGTTGCCTGGTCAGCACGTGGACAAACGTCTGCGTGTCGCCGCTAAAAGTATTGCTGGTGAATTGACGGAAGGTATCCAGCTTGCCTTTGGAGTTAGTAGCCCAGGGGTAAGGAGAAAGCAAAATGGTCGTGCGCAGGCCGTGTTCATTGCCCCATTGGATGGCCTGCACAATAAATTTCTGGTAGCCGGGGCCGCTTCCGCCGGTCAGAAAGAAGTTGGGCGGAACATCGAAGGCGATGGCCTTGCCATAAAGCGCCTCACCGCGCTCAAGCGCATAGTAGGGGTTGGTTGCAAAGACGTGATCTCCGAGTTTTGGCTCCTTCGGATCATTGGGCCCCACGATCGGAGCAACAGTTTCGATACCGGCGGTTCGAGCCGCATCCACGTACTCTCGCCAGAGCTTCAGATCGTCTCGCAATTGCCCGGGAGGGGCACTATCGGACGGCGTGTTCACATTGGCTTCCGACGGCTGAAGGCCATTTTGTATGTACACAGCCTGGTAGTACCCATAGCTTGGGGGAAGCGTAAAGTAATTCGCGCCCACCTGCCCGAGTTCAGCTTGCCCGGGCCCGGTTCCGGCAAACACGCTCTCAATGGATCGAATGATGCTAGGCGGGTGCTCGGCTGCGACAACGGCATTGGCGTGCTGGTAGAGCCCCACGTGCCCGGTGTGGAGGAGTTCGGTAAAGTGGTAGCCGTTTTCAAGTCCATCGAAGCCGCCCGTCCCGCCGACGAAAATGTACACACCGAGATTTGAGCAGACCGAGTTTTCTCCGGAGTGGGCTGCAGAGTTGTCCCACGGCGCGGCATAGGCGGCCGGGATGGCCAGGGCAATGGCCGCAACCAACGCTAGATGCGAGTAGGTGCGCAGTGCAGATGCCTTGGGCATGTTTCCCTCATTACCATTAAACCGCGCATCACGGTGAATGTTGCGGGCGATATTCAACACAGCCGTTTTTATTTCTGCGCCAGATTGCCCGATAAACGCCCCGCAAGCTCCGTTTGCCCATTACGTTGGAGCAGGCCGATCAGGTCCCGCATGAATTCGGGATTACTCCTCCCATACGCCGCCGCCGTTTCAGCATTCAAGTCTGCATCCGATGCTTTGCCCAGGTGGAAGTAGGAATCGCAAAGCATGTACAGCAATTCCGGAACCATGGTCTTCGATTTCGCCAGTTGTTCCGCCGCATCCGACCAGCGCTCCTGGTGGTAGCGGACCTCACCCATCTCGGCAATCGCAGTCTGATAGTTAGGATCGGTCGCGAGTTCCGCCTTAAACTCATTCTCGGCCCCACTAAGGTCGCCCAGTTTCATCGCCAGGATTCCCTCATAGGTATGTGCTCCGCGCACGGTTGGCTGAATTTCCAACGCATGATGAAGACAGCGCAGGCCATCTTCCTTTTCTCCCCGCGCGAGATACAGTTTCCCAATAAACACATACGCATCGGCTAAGGTGGCCGAGGTTCCCTGGAAGCGTTTTCGATACAGCTGCAACGCATCCTCTTCCCGATGCTCTGCGAGCAATTGGTTGGCCGGAGCCTGAATCGGGACTTCGCTTCCTTCCCTTTCCACCGCCCGGACGAACGTCATCTGTTCCATCATCAACTGATGTAGCGCCGCTTCATGCTGCGACTCCGCCGTCTTCCCCATCCCGGCATACGCGCGTGACAGATAGTAATGCGCCAACAGCCGAGTGGGAGCTAGCTTTAACACCAATTGCAATTTATCGACGGCGGCCGAATAGTCTTTCAACTCCAGTTCGCATTGGCCAAGCCCAAACAGCGAATCCACGTCGTCGGTCTTGAAGGTGAGGATGCGTTCATAAGCTTGCTTGGCTTCCTGCCATTTGGCCAGTTTCACATCCACGGTAGCCAGCAGTTGCAGCGCGGGAACATCGTTGGGCTGCGATTCGACGGCGCGCGCCGCATACTGCGACGACCCGGGAAGGTCCATCAACTTCAAATCCGTTACCGCAATGTCATAGTCGATCTCGGGCAGCGTAGCATCCGAGTGCTGTGCCTTGAGCAGCCACTTCAGTCCCCCATCGCAGTCTTCCTCGATGCAGAGCAGCTCTCCATACTTCTGCCACACCGAAGCATTGTCGGGCTCAACCTTCAGGCTCAGCTTGATGGCGCGCAGCGCCAGGTCGTCTTTCCCAGTCAGGTGATAAGCCTGGGCGAGATAAAACTGCGCATCTCCATCGCTGGGAACAATCC
>JBAVAA010000198.1:0-6851 GCA_049585515.1 Terriglobales bacterium
CCCAGTTGATACTGCTTTCCCTCCGGGCTCACGTACTGGATCGTTCCCCGAATCGCATCCCGCAGATTGTGCTGGCCCTCAATATTGTTGCTCCAGGTAGGCGAATTCGAGTCCTCGAAGTCGGCCATGAAAACACTGGCGCCTGAGTTCAACGCGTTGATGATCATCTTGCGATCTACGGGCCCGGTAATTTCGACGCGGCGATCCAGCAAATCCTTCGGGATGGACGCCACCTTCCACTCGCGTTGCCGAATTTCAGCCGTTTCCGGCAGAAAGTCTGGAAACTTGCCTTGATCGATTCCCTGCTGCACGGTTCGCCTCCGCGCCAGCAGTTCCTGCCGCCGAGGCTCAAACCGGGCCGCAAGTTTCAATAGGAATGCCCGGGCTTCCTGGGTAAGAACGCCCGCCTCGATCTGCTTTGGGTTCAGCGCCTGGCTGTCGGCAGAATTGGACTTGTTCTCAGCAATAGTCGGGTTCATAGCACAACATCATAGTCGTTCGCCGCGACCTTTGCAGGCGCAAAACCTGGACTGCTAGGTCATCGGAAGCGCGGCATGGCTGAAACGAAAAAAAGAATACCCATACGATGGAGGCGTGAAGTAAAGTCTTGATTAGCACCAACAGCCAGAAAACCGCTATGACGATGTTCGACCAACAGATCGCGTCCGCAAAAGAGTGGTTCGCGAGCCCCCGATTCGACGGGATCGTCCGCCTCTATTCCCCGCGCCAGGTGGCCGAGCAGCAGGGCACCATTTCTGGCGACTGCACCATAGCGCGGCAAGCGGCGGCTGATTTCTACGCGCGCCTGCGCGAACTCTTCGACCAGCGCAAGCAGATCACCACCTTCGGTCCATATTCGCCGGGCCAGGCCGTGATGATGAAACGGATTGGGATGGAAGGTATTTATCTGGGCGGCTGGGCAACATCCGCCAAAGGATCCCTGGCCGAAGATCCGGGTCCCGATTTGGCCAGCTATCCGCTCAGCCAGGTGCCCGACGAAGCCGCCGGATTGGTACGGGCGCTTCTCACTGCCGACAAGAACCAGCACTTCGCACGCGCGCGCATGACGGAAGAACAGCGCAAGGCAACCCCCGCCATCGACTATCGGCCTTTCATCATCGCAGATGCCGACACCGGCCACGGCGGCGACGCGCATGTCCGCAATCTGATCCGTCGCTTTGTAGAAGTCGGAGTGCCCGGGTACCACATCGAAGACCAGAAGCCGGGAGCAAAAAAATGCGGACACCAGGGCGGCAAGGTTCTGGTGTCCGTGGACGAACAGATCAAACGCCTCAACGCTGCGCGTCTGCAACTGGACATCATGCGGGTTCCGGGTATCATTGTGGCCCGAACCGATGCCGAGACCGCGACCTTTATCGAAAATCGAAGCGACGAGCGCGACCAACCCTTCATCCTCGGCGCCACCAATGTCGATCTGCCCAGTTACAAAGCCGGCTACCTGGCCATCCTGCGAAAGCTCTACGAACTGGGCGTCGAAGAGGTCCGCGGTCACATGCTTTTCGCCTTATCCGAAGCTGAGTACTCGGCGACCTTCGATTGGCTCGAGCGGGTTGGGATTATGTCCACGATCACCGAGCGCGCCCCGGCTCTCACAAAAATGTCGGCGGCCGAACTCGATGCCGCCCTCGATAAGATCGACACGCGCTACGTCGAATCCTGGCAGACCGAGGCGGGGATGAAGACCTATGGGATGGCGGTCGCCGAGGTGATCGAGTTCCGGGCGGCTGAAGGCGAGCGCTTCGAAATGTCCGTCGATCAATGGCTGGCGTTCTCGAAACAAGCTTCTTTTTACGAGGCGCGCGAACGGGCAAAGTCGATGGGCGTCCACGTGATCTGGGATTGCGAGCTGCCCAAGACTCCCGAAGGTTTTTATCACCTGCAGGCGGGAATCGATTTTGCCATCGCCAAATCGCTTGCCGTGGCGCCCTTCGCCGACATTCTGTGGATGGAAACCAAGACGGCCGATCTTGAGGATGCCGAGAAATTCGCGCACGCCATCCACGCGAAGTATCCCGGCAAGATGCTGGCTTACAATCTTTCGCCGTCGTTCAGCTGGGATACCACTGGGATGAACGACGAGCAGATGAAGCGTTTTCCCGAGGAACTCGGCAAACTCGGCTTCGTCTTTAACTTCATCACCTATGGTGGCCACCAGATCGACGGCCTGGCTGCCGAAGAGTTCGCAACTGCCCTAAAGCAGGATGGAATGCTGGCGCTAGCGAGATTGCAGCGCAAGTTCAGGCTGCTGGAATCACCGTACCGCACCCCGCAAACCCTGGTCGGAGGCCCGCGCCTGGATGCAGCACTGATGGCTTCGTCGGGACGCACGGCCGCAACCAAGGCGATGGGCAAGGGTTCAACGCAATTTCAGCATTTGGTTCAGACCGAGGTTCCGACCAAGCTGCTGGAAGAGTGGCTCGCCGAATGGGGCAAGCACAACGATTACGCGGGAAAGATTCGCGTCCAGTTGCGTCCGCACACGGCCGGTTCAGAGCTGCTGGAGCTGAGTGTGCTCAATGAGTCCAACATTAATCAGCCCAGCGGGGAGAAGCTGGCCAACGTGGTGTTCGCCTACATCCAGGATCGACGTGGGCGCCACATCCTCTCCATTCGCGACCAACATACGCAGCCGCCAGTCCGCAAGAAGCGCCTGATGACAGTGACGCAACTGTTCCTGATCCACCGCTACAATGCCAGCTCGGTACACTACGTCACCCCAACCGAGGACAACGAATTTCAGACGCAAAGAATGAAAAGCGCAGGAATCTTCTCGGATGTCCACACCGAGATTGGCCAAATCATCGTCGCGCAAGTGAACAAAGAACGCGTCGCTGAATTGCTCAAGCCCGACCGGCGTCAACTCTTAGAGATCATCCGTAAGACGTCGCCGGCTCTGCAAGTTCAGACGTAGGAACTTGCCTTGTGGTGCAAGCCCGATTTAGCGTCGGCGGTTTTCGCTGGCGCGGCGGTTCACCGCTGCGATAGATGGCTGGACTTTTCGGCTAGGCTTTAGCCGCTGAGCTTAATCTGCGCCCCAGGATTGCGATGCCTGGAAAGCTCAAACGTGTTCGGTCTTAGCCCTTTCGCGCTTGTCTTCGCGGAGTTGCGCCGCCGTGAAAGCCGATCCGCAAGTCCCGCATCTCCAACTGGTAAACGCGCTCACCAGGCCCGGACCGTCATTTGTACCCTGCGGCTGGCCAGCACGCACCGCCAGAACCAACTCTCCACCGCAGTCCGTACATTTGCGTTTTTGCATAGTTTAATAGGTCGCCCAGTCAGCGTACCGAATTACCTCTGCTCTCTTTACTATTGCACAGATTCTCTAAAACCACCCGTCAATATTGCCCCCTCCATGCTTCACTTCGTCTGAGCGCTGAAAAATCCGTCCATGTCAGGAGCCGTCTTGGCACGGCCGGGGAATTGCTCCACTCCAAGCGCGCGCAGGCTCAACCGCAGAATGCTTTCATGATGATAGAGGCCGTCGCGAGTGGTGCCGGCGGGGGTTCGTGAACTGATGATCAGCGCGGGAATATGTCCACCGCCTTTGATGCCCGGCCGGCTGGGATCGTATCTCCAATCCGCTTTAGGCCCGGATTCACATCCCTCATCCCAGACGATTACCAGAAGCCCGCCGCGTTTGAAGGTGTCTGATTTAATCAGGGGCTCGATATTCGTTTTCAGCCAGCCATCCACCGATTGCAATGCTTGATGATCTCCACAAGACGCACTACGCCGCGTCACCGGATCGTTATGCCCGTCGCTGTACAGGTTGGGCGCGATGAACGAGTAATCGGGCAGCGTGTCGTGCTTCAAATCATCGGCAAAGCTACCAAAAGGGACAATATTCACCGCTGGTGACGGTTGCCCCGAGGCAACCCTGCCATGCCGGACGTTCTCAAAATACGCAAATGGATTATGCCGCTTCACATAGGGAGGTTGATCAGAGCCGATGTAGCCAGCCCGCGGCAAACTCTCAGCGTATGCTTTCCAGGTTTTGCCGTTCGCTGAAAGAATGCTGGCGATATTGTCTCCCGCTACCTCGCCCGGGAATGAATCAGCCATTCCCCCCACCCAGGGCGCTCGTGTGCCGCTGCGCCCGGCCGTCAAATAGAAATAGTTGTTCAGCGAAGGATGCGTATTTGCGTAGTAGTTCGTGGCCACGCCGTACTTCGCAGCCAGCGTGTTCAGGTAAGGCAGGTCTTTTGTGTTGCCGATCACCTCGTCGTAGTTCTGATTCTCCTCGACCACCACAAACACATGGTCGAAATGGGCCATTTCCAACGGAACCGGAACCGAGGGAACCGCGGAAAGCCCATCCTGCTGCCGCGCGCAGGATACGCAGGCGATCATGATAAAAAAATTGATGACAACCAAAATTATGCGCGGCGGAGCGGGCGGAGGCATTTGCATACTCCATGTAGGATGCAGGTAAGGACCGGTTTGTTAATGTCACAACTATCGCGTCACGCTGTCGCGGTCCACTGGCGTCGGCCAGCGACCCGAGCCGTTGCCGTCCTTCTGTTCCTCGCGCTGAGCAGCGGCATTTCGCTCGCTTACTCGGTTTTGACCCACGAGGAAATTGTAGATCTGCTGTGGTCCGATGAAATCCGCCCCCTGCTGCTCAAGAGATTTCCCGGCCTGACCGGCGACCAGATCAAAGAGGCGCATGCTTACGCCTATGGTGGCGCCGTCATCCAGGACTTAGGTTATTACCCATTTGGCAGCAAGGAGTTCAGCGACCTGGCACATTATGTTCGCAGCGGAGATTTCGTTCGCGAGTTGTTGCGGCAGAGCAACGATGCGAACGAGTATGCTTTCGCCCTGGGCGCGCTGGCGCACTATTCGTCCGACATCATCGGTCACCCGCTGGCGGTGAACCAGTCGGTGCCGATCGAGTACCCAAAGTTGCGCAGGAAGTATGGCAAGTCGGTGACCTACGCTGAGGACAAAACCGCGCACTTGAAAACTGAATTCGGCTTCGACATGTTACAGGTGGCAAAACACCGCTACGCCCCGCAGCAGTACCACGACTTCATCGGATTCAAGGTGTCAAAGCCCTTGCTTGAACGAGCGTTTTCGTCAACCTACGGATTGGAATTGAAAGATGTGATGGCGCACGAAGATCTCGCCATCGGCTCCTATCGTTTCGCGGTCAGCCGTCTGATTCCGGAGATGACTCAGGTCGCGCTCAAGATCCACGAGAAAGAGATGATCCGCGAGCAGCCCAATTTTGCGAAGAAAAAATTCTTGTATCACCTCTCTCGCTCCGCTTACGAAAAAGAGTGGGGGAAGGATTACCAGAAACCCGGTCTGGGTGCCCGCATTCTGGCTGTGTTCTTCCGCTTCATCCCGAAAATCGGCCCTTTTAAAGGGCTGGGCTTTAACAACCCCACGCCGCAAACCGAAGACCTGTATTTCAAAAGCATCGATGCGACCGTCGATCAATATCAGAGCCTTCTTCGCCAGGCGGGCTCCGATTCGCTGCACCTCACCAATTGCGATCTCGACGATGGCAAAGCAACCCAGCTGGGCGAATACTCCCTCGCCGATTCTACCTACGCAAAATTGTTGCAGCACTTGTCAGAGAGGAAATTCGAAGGTACGAGCACCGAATTGCGCGCCGATATATTGAATTTTTATTCCCAGGCATCGCCCTCGATCGAAGTAGAAAAGATCGAAGCAGATTCGATGAAAGCAAATACGATCGACCCGAAGAAGATCGACCCGAAAAAAGATGCGGGCGATCCGAAAAGCCTGCAAGTAGAGTTAGACCAACTGAAGGCGCTGACTCCGATTGTAACGGCTGTGGATAACCCGCACCGCGACCTCACACTCGGCGCCGCGGGCGCCGCCATCTGCAGTACTGTCCAATAAAGGAGGGACCCAGCTCAACCGGAAATGCTAGGCGCTAACCCGTACCGATACCAGCTCCGGGTTGCAGTGGGAATTCTGCATGGACTTGACCGCGTCTTCCGCCGTAAATCTCCCCATTACCAGGGCCAGCTTGCGGTCGGTTGTCGTCTGGATGGGAAGGCGATCGACCCGCAGCACATATTGCGGAGCATGAGTGCCGCCTCGGTTCACTTTTACGACAAACTTAATGTTTTTCATGATTCCTTTCAGGTCTCCGGCCTGCATTCTTCGATCCGGGTTACCTTATCGTGCCACCCAAGCTTCGATCGGCTTGGGTTTGCAGTCGAATGGATCCCCAGCGGATCGCGAGTGCCGTTAATTCGAACTCCTCCCGGTAATCGAGGAGAAGTCAGTTTTCAGATAGGCTAACTCAGAAGACCTGAAAGAGAAAGAAAAGGTACTGTTTCACTGTCAATACTAGGCTTGCAAGCGGCCATTGTCAAGTATGTAAACATCTCTCTTGTCGGCAACGCAAAGCATCGCGGCCATCGGATCGCGCATCAAAGCCAGTCATCGAAGGCTGTCACCAACGCGTGTTATCAGGGCGTGTTATCGAGACAAAGAATGTCCATCTTCGACGAACAATACCGGGTTGTCGCGATCAAAGGTGACCGCCTCGTCATCCGCGGAACTCTCAGCGGCAAAGTGCTGACGATCGTCAATCCCGAACCCGGCACTCCGCTCACTTTGGAAGAGTACCCGCCCGGAAAATTGATCGCCCTAACCGATCCATCCGCCGGACCGGCAAACCATTCAAATTGAGGGATGAGAAACAGAAAAAGGATTGAAACGAACAGGCCCGAATCGCGTCAGCCTTTCACTTCCCGAGGCCTGCGCCCTGTCACCTGCGACCTGAAGTTTTCCTGGCAGCCCGGCAGGGATTCGAACCCCGATACGCAGCTCCAGAGGCTGCAGTC
>JBAVAA010000199.1:0-5089 GCA_049585515.1 Terriglobales bacterium
GTTGATGATGTGTTCGGGAATTGCCAGCTTACCGATATCGTGGAGCAGAGCGGCCGCGCGCAGGGCCTCGATTTCATTTTCAGGCAGTCCCAGATCTTTCGCTACCTCAACGGCAAACACGCGTACACGCTGCAAGTGCTTGTGCGAAGTGTGGTCTTTGGCTTCAATTGCGAGAGCGAGCGACTCGATGGTGCGCAAGTGCAATGAGGCAACGTCTTCGGCGTGGTGCTTTTCGATCTCGACCTGTTTCTTTTCCGACGCCAGTTTGACGAGGTAAAGATCGTAGGAGCGGTAGACCCAGTAAACCAGAGGCAGAACCAGAAGCGAGGTCTGCCATCCCACGTTCTTGCTGATAAACCCCACCGCGAACACCACCGCCGCGCCGACCATGTAGAAAGGGAACGACCAGAAGTGGCATTCGCCCCAGACCTTGTGCGCCGGCTTGCCTTCGGTGAGCGAGATGATCACGGCAACCGGAACCGTGTTCGCAACGAAAAAAATCAAGGCGGTGACGACCAGCAGTGGCAACGAGCCAACGCCGAGCACCCACTGCAAGCGGTGATAGGCGAAGTACGAAATGACGATTGCGTTCGCCATCATGCCGAAGACATTGAAGAGAACTTTGACGGGAACCGGCCGCTGGTTTCTTCCAAGTAAACATTGGGCCAAAGTAGCCGTGCAGCCAACGATCAGCGTTTCGGGGAGATTCAGTTCGAGAACGCCCAGCAAAATAAACAGGAAGTTGATCGACATGGTGCCGTCGATGCCGGGCAGCTGAATTTTGAGGCTGGAAGCAAGGACCGCGACGAGCAGATAACAAACGAATCTTGTGAGGTCGACACTCTGCCAGTGCCACAGGGCGTGCAGCAGTGCCCACAATCCGAGCGCTGCCGTTATTCCGATAAACAGTTTTGCCCGAATGGACATAAGCCGGCTTTCAGCTCGTGCACATAACTGAGCCGAGCGGGCGTGGATCGGCGACTGGAGCGCGCCGACACCAGTTCCGACGGGGCTAAGAACGTGGCTCTCCCTCGTAACGAATGGTAGTTCAGCGTTTGCGGTATCCGTACTTACCGAGGTAACTGAAATAAGCGGGTCATTAAGGTCGACCGCTCGGAAACAATCAGGGCAGATACCGGGGGAGTTACTTCGGTGTCGGAGGAGGTTACGAAGCGTCCACGAAGTGATCGAAGTTATGGCAGCATCGAAGAGGGCGCGGTTTGCAATCGCCCAGGAACACACCTGAGACTCGGCTATTGCTGCAGTTGTACCCGTTACCGAACGACAGAGAAATGCCAATTTCCTCGAAGACTCCGCCAACCGGGAGCGTGCCCGGAATCGTAAGCCAAAGCCGCGATTACGCTGCCTCTGCGGCGGGTAAGGCGATGGTTCCATCTGGATCGGCTCAACTCGGCGCCCTTCATCCCGATATTTTTCAACCCGGCCTGCTGGACCAATTGCAAGACGCGGTCTTCACTGCCGACCTCCACGGGATCGTCACCAATTGCAATCAGGCGGCGGATCGATACGGCTTTGCCTCTGGAGAGCGGGTTGGCCGGCATATTGCCGACCTTTATGGCGTTGAACAGCAGACCTTTCTCGCCAGCCGGGCGATTGCTACGGTTGTCGAGAATGAGCGTTTTGAGGGCGAGTTTCGCGGGCGCAGCAAATCCGGCGGCAACGTAGGTTTCCATTTGTGTCTGACGCTACTGCGCGATACGAATAGAGTTCCTGCCGGCATTCTGGGCTTTTCCATCGAAACTGCGGGCAAAGTTACCGGAGATAAGTCTGGCGAAGTTGAGCCTTCGCGGATACGAAGCGCGGGCGGAGCGATTCCGATATCGCGGCGCGAGATCGACGGCACGCAGTTTCTGATCGTCAGCCCGATCATGCATAAGTTCATGGGCATGGTGGATCGCGTGGCTTCACACACCGAGACAGTGCTCATCACCGGCGAAACCGGGACAGGCAAGGAGATGGTGGCGCGCACCATCCACGAGTCCTCTTATCGGCGCAAAAAGACGTTGATCGACATCAACTGCGCCGCCCTGCCCGAACATCTGGTGGAGAGCGAATTATTCGGCTATGAAAAAGGCGCGTTCAGCGGCGCCGATTCCTCGAAGCCTGGCCTGTTTGAGATGGCCGACAAGAGCACAATCTTTCTCGATGAAATTGGCGAGTTGCAGCCGCAGATCCAGGTGAAGTTGCTGCGTGTGCTGGACGGCGCGCCCTATTACCGCCTGGGTGGAAATCGAAAAATCATTGTGGATGTTCGCGTGGTGGCGGCCACCAATCAGGATCTCGAACTGGCGGTGAAAGAAGGGAGTTTTCGCAAGGATCTTTTCCACCGCCTGGGCCAGTTCCAGTTGCGCGTCCCACCTTTACGCGAGCGTCCCGAGGACGTCGCAGCTCTGGCGCGTCACTTCCTGTCGTTGAAAGCGGCCGATAAAGTTTTTACCGGAGATGCCATGGCTGCATTGCAGGCGCATCCCTGGCCGGGAAATATTCGCGAACTCCGGAACCTGGTTGCAAAACTTGCCATGGCGGACGACCCGCAGATCACAGCCGCAGAAGTCTTTGCCGAGTTGAATGGCGAGCCTATGGCTGGAGAAACCCGCGGCAGCGGCGGAGTGCCGATCGGCAATCTCGAAAACATGGAAGAGCAGATGATCATCCGTGCGCTCGAGCAAACCGGCGGACATCGTGGCCAGGCGGCCGAGCAACTGGGAATTTCGCGCCGCACCCTGAGCCGCAAACTGCGGGAGTATCAGATTGACTCGCCGTCGGGCGATGGCTCAGCCAAGCTTGGCGTGATCAGCCAGGAACTGCAAAAGTGCTTCCGCGCGAAAGTCAATGTATCTGTAACCCTGAAAAATACCGAGGGCAAGGAGTTGCAGGTACACGCGGTCAATCTGAGCACGGGAGGCATGGGATTGGACGCGGTGAACGATCCTGCGGGTTTTGCCGGATTGGTGGACGTCAGCTTTCTGCTACCCGAGAGCGAAACCGTAATCCTGGCGAAAGGGCGGCTGGTATGGACCGAAGCTGGAGGACGGGCTGGCCTGCGGTTTGTGGTGATCGAACCTGCTCTGTTCGAACAACTGCAGCACTGGACGAATCGAAAAATGAAGGACGAAGGTTGGGAGATTCCCGCCTGAGCCGGCTTGGGCCGGGCCGCCACGCAGGGCGACTGCCCGGCGGCACACTTCGGTAATCTGTCGTAACACGGTCTTTCGTGACATTCTCTTTTTGCTACCGACCGCTGCCGCAGGCCCGCTGTGGTTGCGGAACTCAAGTGAGGTGATTCATGTTCGAATCTGCGGAACAGAAGTATTCCCCCAACGCGGTCCCCGCCAACAGCTACACTCCGGTTCGGCCGGTCACCTCGCCTATGGATCAGGCCCACATCGGAAAATCGCTGGTGATCAAGGGTGAAGTCACGGGTGCGGAATCGCTTTTCATCGACGGACGCATTGAAGGAACGATCAGCGTTCCCGGCCATCGCGTCACCATCGGACACAACGGCAACGTCGTAGCGAATATCAAGGCAAAAGAAATCGTAATCATGGGCAAGGTGCAAGGCAATGTGGAGTGTTCGGATCGGCTGGATCTGCGCAGCGAAAGCCAGCTGTCAGGGGACGTGATCACGCATCGGGTGAGCGTTGAAGAAGGTGCGGTCCTCAAGGGCGGCATAGAAGTGCGCGACCCTGAAAAGAAAGATCAGAAAACGCAAGAGCCGGCCCACCACAAGCAGGAAGCGCCGAAAACGATGGCCGCTACCACGGACGGCGCGTAAACGCCAAAAAAAAGCGAGCGATGGAGAGACGGGCGTCTTGCCCGCCAACCGGACGGGGACGCCCGGCGCTCCATCGCTTATTTGTTTGGGATTACCTCTTTTTGGTATTACTTCTTGGGCTTGAAGTCGAGGGACGCCGAATTCATGCAGTAGCGCAGTCCGGTGGGTCCAGGACCATCGGGAAATACGTGGCCCAGATGGGCATCGCAGCGGGCGCAACGCGCCTCGGTTCGTGCCATTCCATAACTGTTGTCGGTGTGTTCGACGATGTTTTGGCGGTCGGCCGCGGCAGAGAAGCTTGGCCATCCCGTTCCCGAATCAAATTTTGTGTCCGAACCAAAAAGCAACGCGCCACAACAGACACAGTGATACGTTCCGTCGTCGTGTTTATTCCAGTATTGGCCGGTGAAGGCGCGCTCAGTGCCGCAGGCGCGGGCCACCTGATATTGCTCGGGAGTGAGCTGCTGCCGCCACTCGGCGTCAGTTTTAGCAATCTTCGCCTCGTCGATCCTTCCCGCGTCGATCTTGTCGCTAACTTTTTCGGTCATCTCGTTTCTCCACAGATAGGATGTGGCAGAGACCGGAAAGTTGCAAGCCGACGATATTCTGCAGGAACGCTGACACAGCGCCTGAAGGCGCACAACAGCATCGCATCCGGCATGCCTGAAGGCATGCCCTGATACGAATCCCGATACGGATCGGAATGCGACAGCAATCGGAATTGTGCTCTGCGCTGGCTAGTGCGCCAGGGGTTGATGGCCGCCGAGCAGAAGCCCGATGCCCGCGCGCCGGTGTAACTCCGACAGCAGCGCCATGGCGGCGTTCAGGTAGGTAGCGTTTGGATCGGAGGTGTCGGACCAGACGGCCTCATAGACGATCTTTGCCGCGTCTCGCGGATCGATGTGGAGCGCGGCTTCCATGAGGTCGGCCTTTTGACGGGCATCGCTGTAGCAGCCATGGCAGACCGCGGCCGGTTCGTTTGCTCCGCTGTGCTGATGTTTTAGTACGCACTGAAAGGCGGCTGCCGTGTTGATCTGAGTGTGGGTGGCGAAGGCCTGGGACTTGAGCTCTTTCAGCAGGCGCTCGCGTTCTTCGTCGAGTTGTTTGCCGGTTGCCGATTGCGTCGCGGCGGTGGCCGCGGGATGCACCGCGGGCGGTGTCGGCGAGACCCGTTCGAGCGACTTGCAGATCGGGCAAGCGTGCATATCGGCCGGATAGTAGGCGTGGCAGCGCGCACAAGGCAAACCGTAGCCAACAGGTTGTTTCTCCGTGGCTATCAGGGCACCGGGCGCG
>JBAVAA010000200.1:0-8037 GCA_049585515.1 Terriglobales bacterium
CTGGGATATTGGACAGCACTACGCCGCGGGTCGTCCGCTGGGAGCAGCCAGAGCCGACGGCATTTGCACCTGGATGATATCGTTCTTGACCGCATACACCACCAGGTCGCGGATCGAGTGAATGTCGAGTTTGCGCATGATGTTACTGCGATGCGTTTCAGCCGTCTTGGTGCTCAAGTTCAAAAGACAGGCTACTTCCTTCGAACTCTTCCCTTCCGCCAGAAGCTGAATGACTTCGCGTTCCCGCGGAGTCAGTTTGGGCAGCTGCGGAATCTCTTCGCCTGACCCGTTAATGCCCTTGTCGAGAAAGCCCGCCAGCACCATATCGTTCACTCGCGGAGTAAAGAACATGCGGTCCCGCTGCAACGCCTCGACCGCCGAAACCAAATCGCGCGCGGCATCCGACTTCAAAACAAAGCCGCGAGCGCCGGCATCGAGGGCCTCCCGGATTACCTGGTCTGAATCCGTAATCGTCAGGACAATGATTTTCTGCTGCGGGTTCTGCTGCGATAGTTGGCGCGTGGCTGCCAGACCGTTGAGATTCGGCATACCGATGTCCACGATCACCACATCCGGCTTCAACTGCTTTGCCATTTCGACGGCCTCGCGCCCGTCTTTTGCCTCGCCGCAAACTTCCCAGCCATCGTGCGCCTGTAAAAGCGTAGATAGCCCCCGGCGTATAACTTCGTGGTCATCAGCGATCAAGATACGCAGCTTCATGTTCACCTCCATGAGGACGCTAAAAACGAGGGACGCTAAAAACCGCTAGTTCATTTTTCGCCTGCAGCCCTAACAGGTAGGGTAACTCGAACCATTGTACCGTCGCTACCCGATTCAACCTTAAGCCTTCCGCCCAACTCCCACGTCCGTTCGCGGATGCCAGCAAGTCCCACGCCCATTCCGGCTCCGGTAGCGTGAAAGTGAGCCAGCAGTTTTTCCGGTATTCCCCGCCCGTTATCTTTAATCTCCAGAATAACCTGCCCGGCGCCTTCCAAAATCGTGACTTGAGCCGCGGAAGCGCCCGAGTGCCGATGCACATTGGTCAGAGTCTCCTGCAACACGCGGAACAGCGCAAGTTCTACGGCGTCCGGGAAGCGGCCCAGATGGTCGGGAGCGTCCAGGGTCACGTTGACTCCGCTGCGCTGGCCGAAACCCTCGACGTACCAGCGCGCCGCCGAAACAAATCCCGCGGCGTCCATCGTCGGTGGATGCAGCAGGTAGGAAAGCGTCCGCACCTCGGCCATACATTGCTGCATCAGCTCTTCTACCTCCGACCACAGCCGCTCAGCGCTCGGTGTTTGTTTGAGCATTTCCACATGAAGTTTCAAACCAACCAGGTACTGCCCCAGACTGTCGTGTAGTTCGCGCGCAATCCGCCGGCGCTCCGTGTCCTGCAGACGCAGCAATCGCGAAGAAAGCTGTCTCAATGCGCTCGTGCGCTGTTCCACCAGCGACTCCAGTTCAGCTTGGGTTCGTCGCAGCGCCTCCTCAACTTGCCTGCGTTCCGCCATCTCTGTCTCGAGCGCCTGCGCCTTTTGCTGCAGCAGGCTCACGCTCCGGAGACGTTGCTCGTCATTGATGAGCGAAGTGTAGCTTTCATCCGGAATCACGTGGGTGTGTTCGGCGCAGATTCTACGAAACGACTCGCCGTGCTCCCCTCGGCGAAAGGCGCTCATGGGGTAGGCGCAACGAAGGGAAATCGGGTAGATCTGCAACAGGTTGTTCCAGAGTTGCTCGAGCCGGATCGCGGCTTCGGAATTGCCTTCCGCCCACAATAAAGCGACCATTTCGCCGAACGCTGCGATATGCGGATTTTTTTCTCCAGCCGCCGCTGCAGCCGGGCCCAAAATGCTGCCGATGATTTCAGTGAAAAGTGTAGCGTCGGGCAACCCCTCGACCATGAACATCGCCAAGGTTTCGGCCGCGTCCAATGCGATGTAACGGCCTTGTGAGATGGCCGGAGCGAGTTCAAGGCCGCGAGAATGGAGTCGCTGGCTAAGCGCATCCCGATGGGCTTTGGTGGCGATCACGACGCCGGCTTCCCCTCGAACAAGAGCTGCGCCGATAAACCGGCTCAGTTCATCCAGAAGGAAGGTGTCATCCGTATAGAACTGGGTCGAGTGGGCGCTTCGATCGGGTTCACCCCAATGCGGCATAGACACCACTGGGGCGTTGTAGAGCTTTGGTAAGGTAGCGCCGTTCATTATTTGGAGTGCCTCACTTCGCTGAATAGGGTTCACGACCAAGAGCGAACAACTACCGCGCTCATACGATAATTCTTCAGCGATTTTCAGCAAATACTGCAAACCCTGTACCTCGCAGGATGCGGCACAGCAGGAAAAAATACGTTAACACCCGTCAGCCGCACCACTCACTTCGGAGCCTTCCAAATATAAAAGTTTTCTTCGTCGGACAGAGTCTCGATACCCAGGTCTCTCGATGTCGAGGACCGGTGGACCGCCGACCTCAGGTTCGCCAGCGAAATCCCGTCCAATTCAGCGAGCGGAATCTTGATCGCCAAGCCGGCGGGCAAAGATTCCAGATCCTGGAAAATCCCGCCCAGCAGATCATGATGCTTCCCGCGCCGGGTCCTTCGAACGTCAGCCAGAATAACGCGATCATATTTCAGTGAAGCCTTCTGAACCTTTCCAATGGATTCTTTTGCCATACGTACTCCATTTTCCCCCAAGTTTTCTAGAGCAACTTATATTATTCTTTTTTCGTGTTGTCAAGAATATTTTTGCTTACTCGTAAACTATTTTTATTATACTTTACCGATCCGCAGGAGAAATTCGCAGCGACCGCCAATTTTCCGCTGTCTCTTTAGTTTTCTTTAGTTCGTGCGCCTGCAATATTCCCACCCTTTTTTAGTGGGGCGTGTAGGCTGAGCTGGAAAGGTTAGGTACTGACATGACCCAGAACCGGACCTGGCGGGAGTTATATCGGGCCGCTATTCTTGAACTTCAGCCAGAAGAATTGGGGCCGCGAATCGCCGCTGCCGAAAAGGTGATCCAGCAGCGAATACTGGAGTTGAAACAGAACGATTCCAGTTCCGCGGAGGAAATGCGGGACCTCGAAGATGCCCGGCGGGGACTGCGTGTTCTTGCAACCACGGAATGCAGAACCCCGAACTCAACCGCTCAGCGCCTCGGGCAGCCCGGTCGGATGAGGCCATGACGCGCTCCCTTGGATTAAGGGGGTTGAGCCAAAATTGTTGGAAAGCCGGTTCCTTAAGGACGAGAAGTTGCCGAAGCATCACCTCTTCCCGGGCCCGAAGAGATGCCTTGGCAGACAGGGTGGATCGACAGTGGTGCGAACTCCGCGGGCATGTAACAATTGAGAAGGATCTGGAGAAGTTGTTGCGGCTCAGTGCCGAAATCGGCCGGCGCAAGCCCGAGTTGGAAATTGTGGATAGAGTGCAGGGATAAGGTTTAGATCCCTTGGCCAAACATGTCACCACGCAAGAAAGCTCAAGTGGCCTTCGCATCAGCGGTGATGCTGCTTTTCTTGAGCGGATTAGCTACCTACTTCACCATCGATCGCCTCCTGGAAAGTGAAAAATGGGTAATTCACACGCTTGAAGTCCGAGCCGCCCTGGGCGACATCGACTCGGCGTTTGTGAGGGCGGGACGGGCTCGAAGCGCTTTTGTGATTTCGGGGAGTAACGATTTCCTGAGAGAGTTTGAAGCGTCTGTCCCAGAAATTCCCCGTAGGTTCCAACAATTGCGAGCGCTGACCGGGGACAATCCAAAGCAGCAGGAACTTTGCTCGCACCTGGAAGATGTAACCAACCGTAGAATCGCCTTTCTTCAAGAATCCGTTGACCTTAAAAAACAAGCGCCTCAGAACCAGCAGGGGCAGATCGATCTAGATCGCCGCGGCATACCTTTGGCCTCTGAAATGACGGCTGTCACGCAGCAGATGCGCGCCGAAGAACAACGTTTGTTTCAGCTCCGCGGAATCGCCACGCATCGGCTCTTTATCGTGGCAGTCGTCACCCTGGCTATTGCCTTCATCCTCGCCCTGGAGTTGCTGGCCGTTCATTATCGACTGTTGTCCGCGGAGCTTACCGCGCGCGAAGAGGCGGAAGGGTCTGCCCGGGAAAGCGAAGAATCCCTACGCCGCTTGACTGGCCGGTTGTTGCAATTGCAGGACGCCGAGCGCCGTAAGTTCTCACGCGAGCTTCACGATAGTCTGGGACAGTATCTGGCGGGCGTGAAAATGAATCTGGAAATGTTCGCCAGCCAGCACAAGGAAAGCCTGCTCACGGAAGCGATTCAACTCCTGGACCAGTCGATTGCCGAAACACGGACGATTTCGCATTTGCTGCATCCCCCGCTGCTGGATGAAGCCGGGCTTTCTTCCGCCGCCAAATGGTATGTGGAAGGCTTCGCCCAGCGCAGCGGGATCGAGGTCAATGTAACTCTGCAAGATGAGCTCAGGCATCTGCCCAAGCCCGTGGCCCTCGGACTCTTCCGGGTGCTGCAGGAAAGTCTGACCAACATCCATCGCCACTCCAACAGTGCCAGGGCTGAGGTCGCGGTTGAACTCTGGCCTGACCATGTCGCTCTTACGGTTAGAGACTACGGAAAAGGAATCGAGCCGGTCTTATTAGAGAATTTTCGCGCCAATGGGACCAACTCCGGCGTGGGATTGGCGGGGATGAGGGAACGGATTCGCGAACTTGGCGGTCAGCTCACCATCCAACCTTCCGCGCCCGGAACCTTGATTTCCGTTAGCTTGCCGCTTCCGAAAATGGCGAAGGCAGATACCGTCTCGGCGGCCGGCTAGTCTTTAGTTTGGGAAATACGTTTCCTCGCGCAACAGTGCTCCCACCGCGTTTACCACGGAGGCAATATCCGCTTTCGAGCAGGTGCCGCGGGCGCCAACTTTCCTGGCTTCGTCCGCCAACTGTTTCGATGGATCGAGCGTGACGATCAGAATCGGCGTCCTGGGTGAAAGATGACTGATTATGCGGGCGGCATCCAGGCCATTCATGTGCGGCATCTGGAAATCAAGCACAATTACGTCGGGTCGAACTTTCTGGAACGTATCTATCGCTTCCTGCCCGTTGCGGGCCTCGTCACAAACTCGCCAATCACTCTGCTGCTCCAGTGCGCCACGAAGATAGCGCCGCACCGAGGGACTATCGTCCACTACGAGAATACGAACCGACCTGGTTTCCTGCAGCACGCCTGCCCCCATGAGCACTTTTACAGCACGCTACGCGGATTACGTGTAGCCGGCAATACATGGAAAGCTTGAGCCTCCTCCCGGCATTCGCTTCCACCGGAAATGGAAACCCATGGTAGAGAGCAACGGTGGCCAATGGAGAAGAAGCGCGATGCGCGGCATTTGACGGTAGACCGCGAATCCTTGAGCACAGGGTGCCGCGCCTTGCCACCCGGCAGGTCAGGAGAAGTTGAAGGGCGGCGGCTATACGCGGCCCATCAACACCAGCACCAGCACAATGATAAGCACCAGCCCTAGTCCCCCACTCGGGTAATATCCCCAACCGGTGCTGTAAGGCCACGTTGGCAGCGCACCGATGAGCAGCAGGACGAGAATAATTAGGAGAATCGTGTACATGTAGTTCACTCCGTTTCCGATAGTAGTCACCGTTAGCGCGGCTTCGGTGCTGGTTGATCGCAGGCGGGGCAAACAAAAATGGTACGCGCCAGCCCCGAGCGACAAGACGAGCCTACCGATGTAGCGGCGCATTCAACATCGGTTCGAATCTGTACCTAGCGCGAATAGGTTATGTTGTGTTGTGGCCCGGAAATAAGGAGTTATTCGATGGGCGTGTTGGACTTGCCGACGCCCCGCAAAATGATACCGGCCAAGCTGGAAGCTTGGCCGGCGCCCTTTTAACCGCTGTCGGCGTTGTATTATCGCGGTCTCGTATTGGCCGCCTGATCTCGCTGCCTTGCCTGATCCGAAACCTTCCTGAGCTCAGAAAGAAGGCGTTCGCTAGCGGGCGGCGGCGCAACCCGGCCTCTCAGGATATCGTCCGCCGAATCCATCTTGCCAAAGAGGATCCTGGTTTCATCGTGGTCCTGCTTGACAACGGTCCCAGAGAGATCAATGCCCGCAAACAGGCCACGAGCGCGAGAATAGGTCAAGATTTCATCCTTCATCGCAGCGTCGGTGTCGGCGGCAGCATCCCGCCCGACCGGACCCGCGGCGGCGGAGGCATCTCCTCCAACCTTGAAATGGTCGTGCATTAAGTGCTCCATTCCCCGATCACCCATAAATACCAGCACCAGATCGATTGCCTGGCCGCCGAGCTGAAGTCCCCAGCTTCCTCCGGTGACATCGATTGGAAGGGGAGCGCTCCAACCGTGTTCTGTGCGGCAGGCTGCTACTCCTTTGCCGTGTTCGCCGCCGAACCCAACGGCGATCTTCACCAGGGAGGGTACTACCGCGATGCAGTTGGCATGATCGATGACTTTGTCGGGAATCGCATGGTCAGGAGTCGCCATCACCTCCGACAGAACAGCCGCGGATTTGTCTATACGTTTTTCAATGTCGGATCGATCCTTGTCATCCGCAGCCCACGTCAAACTGACGGACATGAGAGCGACAGTCAATACAGCAAAAACAAATTTTGGTGCTTTCATTTCAGCCTCTTCTGTGCCCAAACTGAGCACCCGGTTTAGATTTTCGTCTCAATATATCTGCCTCAAAACACACAATCCATCCCCTTGAAACCCTAGATCGTCCGGGTTCGTGCAGTAGTTACCCAAGACGGCAAGACCGATTGTGGTTCATGCAGCATAGGGCAGGAAGTCCGCTACGGAATTGGCAGTGGGGGAAGGCGGGGTGGCCGGCATTTCCCATGGCCGCAGCTGCTCAGACTTCACCTTGCCTGCACTCGACGACCGGTTGGCAGGCCGCATCGCTTTGAGATGGGTTCCCGAGGTGTGGGCCAGAATATCTCGTATCCGCAATTTTGCTTTGTGAAGTTGAGACTTTGAAGTTCCCACCGAGCAGCCGAGCAACTCGGCGATCTCACGGTGCTGATATCCCTCGACTTCGTGCAAAAGGAAGATAGCCCGGTAGCCATCCGGAAGCTCGCTAATGGCTCGAACCAATGCGATGCGAGTGACAGAGGTTTCTAACCGGCCGTCCCTCGTCCCGTATTCCCGCCGCACCGGTCTGTCCCCCTCATGGTTGCAATGACACTCGTCCAGCGAGACTCGGGAAAGCGACATCCGGCGAAAATGCATCAGGACAGTGTTCATCGCGATGCGGTATAGCCACGTCGAAAAGGCGGAGTCTCCGCGAAAGGTGGCCAACTTTCGGAATACCTGCAGAAATGCGTCCTGGACCAGGTCTTCAGCTTCCGCGACATTGTTAGTCATACGCAAGCACAAAGAATAGACGCGCATCTTGTGGGTCTGAAAAAGGGTTTCAAACGCATCCGCGTCGCCTTGTCGCGCGCGCCTGATTAACTCCAACCCCTTGCCGTTGGCGGAGGCGTCAGAAATATTGCGGTTCACGTATGTCTCCTTTCACACTGCATTGTGCCGGAAGGATGTACATGCAAGCGCATATAGACGCTAGTGGCCCAGCATCGACCACCGTGAGGTTAGAACTTACCCCTAGCGCAGAACTATCCAGTTGTGGCTTTAGATAGGTTGGTTTGTTGCTGTATGGAAAGGCGCAGTACCAGCTTTCCGTAGCGCTACATGGAATCCTCAAAAGAAGTACACGATCGCCGGGATTTTTTCCTGCCGCTCAACTGCTAAGCTGCGACTCATGAACTTCGTCTCTTCACTTGTGCCCACCAATCGAGCAGGGGCCGGTCAAGGCTGGCTCCTGCTCCTCGCCTTCGCTCTCGCTTAGAGAAAGGTCATGCGGCATCAGTTGAGTAGGAGTTTCAAGCGATCATCATCAAATCGTTGCTCATGAGATCGTCGCTGCACGCATTCTTGCAATACCAAAAATCCCCAGGAGGTTTACCGATGAAAGTTGAATCTTTGCGCGACCTGTATTTGGAAGAACTCAAGGATCTGTACAATGCGGAACAACAGC
>JBAVAA010000201.1:0-2073 GCA_049585515.1 Terriglobales bacterium
GCGCAACACGTCCACATCCTCTTGAGCTCGATTGAATCGCCAATCAAGGAAGTCAGCGCATCGACAACGGACAAAAACACTTGGAAGCAAACACCCGTTGGCGCCGCCGTCGATGTCCGGAGAACTCGTGGAACAGGCGGGAACTAACATCAAGTGCGTCGTACGACTTGACCGGTTTCGTTCTGACTCGTGGAGCAAGCGCGGAGCGCTGGTGCCAAGAGTGAAAGGCTTTAGGATCGTCCGCGACATCAAACTGCGGTGGCGAGACGGCAAGCCACCAATTTACGCGCGGGTTCGCGAACTGCTTTCGAAACATTCGGCGACAAGAGCGTTTTGGCAGTACCAGCGGCGAAAGGCTTGGGTTAAGCAGTGGCGCGTGACGTTGATAGCTGATGATTTCCGTGGAATCACGGCTCGAGAAGCCTGGACTTTTTTTAAACACTTTCGCTTTCCGAAGTTGCTACTTTTCGAGTTGGCGCTAGATTTTCATCCCTCCAGCGGCATCGACGCCGACTTCATCCGGCAGCATGCGCTGTTCGGCAAGAGCCGCTTTCGGCCGGATCGCGGCGGTGCCGGACAACTGCGCTATGGCTCGCGTTTCTCCGGGAAATTGGTCAGGTGCTACGAAAAAAAACCGGTAAATGCGTTTCGCGTCGAGATCGAATTGCACAGCTCGTTGCTTCCGCGACCGCGGCGCAACAACCTTCGCGAAATCATCGACAGTCGATGGCCGGAAATTGGCAGCGCGGCCTTCTCCATTGTTCCGGGTCACTGCAGATTTGTGAAGTTGCGATTTAAGGCTCTAGGCCGCCACCTGCGCCAGCGATTTGGTGAACGCGGTGACGTACTACTGGAACATACGCGCGCGCTCTCTACCCATTCGCTCCATTCGGCGCTCGGGTACTTGCGGCGAAAGGGGATTCACAACCCGCATCGATTCCTCCAGCCGCTGACGCGGATCAATGCCGCGATCGAGGAAGCGATTGACGCTTGGGCCGTAGATTTTCTGCGGCCGTGTCATGAGTTGGACGAGATAGGGGGTCAAGCTGACAGACATCGAAAGGAGAAAAAACCATGGGTCGCTTCGACATTGACGACGAAGAAGACTTCGTCCCACCGCTGAAAATAACCAAGGAATTGCAGCGCCAGGCGATGGAACTCTTGGCCGAGGACGATTTCCTGTATCGCGTGACGCAAGTCGCGAAGCGATTTGGCATCGTCGGTGAGGTGGCAAATGTTCTCATCGTTTTCCTGGCCTGCGTGGCGCGCACATTGTTCACGCCGCCTTCAGTGATCACGAAAGGGGTGACCTCCAGCGGAAAATCTACCGTCGCGACTGCTGTGACGCAACTCTTCGATCCTAACCTCGTGCTCGAGCGCTCCGGCATGTCAAAACTGGCATTGGCACATGCTTCCGGGAATCTGACCGGCAAGATTCTGCTCATTGATGAACACCGCTGCGGCAAAGACGCACAGCAACTACTCCGCCTTCTACAGTCCGAGGGTCGCATAGCCCATGAGTACACCGTGGTCCGTGGCAGGCATCGAGAGACCGCCACCGCCAAGCGCATTGGCCGTCCGGTCGTTTTGACGACCACGACCGAGCTCAAGGTCTTCGCCGACGACGAAACCCGATACCTCACGATCTGGTCCGACGAATCGCCCGAACAAACTGGGGAAATAATGCGGGCCAAAATTCGCTCACGGCCCAAAATTGAGGAGCAGGAGCTGACCTTGTGGCGGGCCGCGACATCGTTACTCACCGCCCGTCCCGGCGATTTCGAGCAGCCGCCAGCCTGGTTGAACTTCGTGGCCGACCAGGTGCCACGCGACAACGTTCGTGTGCGCCGCGACTGGCCCCGGTTCCTGACCTTCTGCTGCGCGGTCACGCTGTGTTCCGGCCGGCGCGAGAAAGATGCACCGCTCAACATCACATTCGAGGACTACTGCATCGCTTACAAAATCCTGAATCCAGTTTTTGCCGCGACCCTCGAAGGAATTTCAGACAAGGAAATCGAACTTGTCCGCGTGCTGGCGAAGCTCGCACTCCAGCACGGACGCGGGGTTACGGTC
>JBAVAA010000202.1:0-5236 GCA_049585515.1 Terriglobales bacterium
AAAGTATACGGTATAAGTGGGGCCGCCGATGACGGCCGACGCCGTTCCTCCCAACATCAGTGCCATGACTAACAGCAGCAGCAAAAATCCGAGATTCTTCATACCTGGGATCTCCTGGGTTGGTTCCTGGCACCTGCACCTGGGGGAGGAGCAGAATCGGGGGCGCTTTCTGTACTCTATCCTTTGTACGATTCTTTACAATTACCCACCCGGCCTAACCAAAGGGGTAGTTAGCTTTGGAGTTACTGTGTTTCAACTGACATAAGACTAAAAATCGTAGTCTTCCGGCTGGCAGGTGCAGGGTTTCCCGCTGAGCAGATAGTCGTAATAACACAGACTCTCTAACAGCGTTTGTTCCGGTCCGTAGAGTACCAGATTCGAGTCGGCCGCTTGCGTCTCTGTTACGAAGAACGGACCCGAGACCACGGGTGAAACTGGTTTCCCCGGAGAGAGCGTCACCTTGGTTCCGTTGATGTGAGTAGCCCACACCCATAGTCCAGCCACCGGGTTGTTCTGCGCGAAGCCCGTATTGACGTCAGATTCGGTGGAGGACGAAATGACCTTGATGACCCCACGAGTATTAAGGATGCCCCGGATGGGGTTGGCCGTGAGGTTCTTATTCACGGATTCCGACAGCAGACCGTCAGGCGTGATGGGACAGGAGCAGCACTGCGTCAATTCCTCGCTGTCATCGAACACATAGATGGATGCCCACAAAACAATGCCGGCGCTCAACTGAACCGGATTATTGCCATTGTTATTGATGAAGAACTCGGGTTGTTCTTCTTCTTCTCCGCCGCCGTCGTTAATGATCCGTAAGGTTGCATCCGGCGCATTCGCCGTGTTCGCGGTGGAATAGTAAGTGGTGAAATAGTAGCTGTTGTCACCCTGACCCAACGCAGTTCCCACCAACATCAGGGCCGCGGCTAGCGATAAAGCGAGAAATCCCAGCTTCCTCATGTTGGACACTCCTGTGTGACTTACCGCGCCCGTTAGTGGGGGAGAAACAGTTCCGCGCGCTCCTTGGACTTTATCCGTTGTCCAAGGGTTTACAAGTACCCACGGAGCCTAACCAAAGAAAAGTAAGTCATGGAAGCTACTACTTTTGGAGGAGAAATTCGCAAAAAGGGGCGCAAAACACCCTGTGAGATCAGGGCCGGATATGGTGGACAAACCGACTTCAGACCAGGCCTGCCGGCCGCGTGCCCTTTTTCTTGTGTTCGCGGGATTCTCCGCTCTGCTGCATTAACTTGGTTACCACGCCGGTCCACCCGGTTTGGTGGCTTGCGCCTACTCCGGCCCCAGAGTCACCGTGAAAGTACTCGTGGAACAGGACCAGATCGCGCCAGTGCGGATCGGTCTGGAACGTTTCCAGATTTCCAAACACAGGCCGGCGGCTCGATCCATCCCGCAGGAATATGCTCGTCAGCCGGCGTGACAGTTCTCCGGCAACTTCCCAAAGGGTGATCTGCTTTCCCGAACCGGTTGGAAATTCAACCTTGAAATCGCTGCCGAGATAGTGATGGAACTTCTGCAGCGATTCGACCAGCAAGTAGTTCACCGGGAACCAGATTGGCCCGCGCCAGTTGGAGTTGCCGCCGAACAGCCCGGTAGACGACTCACCCGGCTCATAGTCAACGCGGTGCTCCAACCCCTGGACAGAAAGTTTGTATGGATTGTCGCGGTGGATTTGTGAGAGGGCGCGAATGCCGTAGGGTGAAAGAAACTCGCGCTCATCCAACATAAACTTCAGAATGCTGCGCAGCTTCTCCGGATCCGCGATCGCCAACAATCTGCGCTCGCCCGCTCCCTCGCTCCGCATGCAGGCGACGTGTTCGGTAAGATCGGGACGGTTGTCGACAAACCATTCGAGGCGCCGCTTGAAGTCGGGCAGCTTGTCAAGAACTTCCGGCTCCAGCGTTTCCACCGCAAACAGCGGGATCAATCCCACCATGGAGCGGATCTTCATGGGAAACTGGGTGCCATCCGGCAGCTTGAGCACGTCGTAGAAGAATCCGTCTTCTTCGTGCCACAGACCCATGCCATCGTCGCCGCGATGGCCCATGGCATTCGCGATATAGATAAAGTGCTCCCAGAACTTGCTGGCGACATCTTCGTAGCAAGGTTCCTCGGCCGCCAGCTCCAGCGCGATGGCCAGCAGGTTCAGCGTGTACATCGCCATCCAGCTGGTTCCGTCCGATTGCTCGATGTATCCGCCGGTGGGCAGGGGCGCGCTGCGATCGAACACGCCGATGTTGTCAAGACCGAGAAAGCCGCCCTGGAAAATGTTCATGCCATCCGCATCTTTCCGGTTGACCCACCAGGTGAAGTTCAACATCAGCTTATGGAAAACGCGCTGCAGAAATGCCCGATCCCCGTAGCCTTTCCGTTTCTTATCCATTTTGTAGACGCGCCACGCAGCCCAGGCATGCACTGGAGGATTGACTTCTCCAAACGACCATTCATAGGCTGGAATCTGTCCATTGGGATGCATGTACCATTCGCGCAGCATCAGCGTGAGTTGCTCTTTTGCAAAATCCGAATCGACGAGCGCGAGTGGAATGCAGTGAAACGCCAAGTCCCAGGCGGCATACCACGGGTATTCCCACTTATCCGGCATCGAGATCACGTCCGCGTTATACAGGTGAGTCCATTCGTGGTTGCGGCCCTTGCGGCGCTCCGGTGGCGGAGGCGGACATACGGGATCGCCTTCCAGCCAGTCCCTGATCACATAGTGATAAAACTGCTTCGACCACAACATCCCGGCAAAGCCCTGGCGCATCACGTTCTGCGCATCGGCCGAAAGGTCTTGCGGAATCACCGTGGCATAGAATTCATCGGCCTCGCGCTGGCGCAGAGCGAACGTCTTATCGAAATCGGCAAAGGCATTCGCGCCCGTGAAATCAGAGTCCGCCAGACGCAGGCGCACGGCTACCGTCTCGCCCGCGGCCACCATAAATTCATAGTGAGCCGCCGCTTTTGTGCCAGTATGTTCGGGATTCACCGCTTCCCGAGCGCCGTGCACGATGTAGTCGTTAATGCCATCCTTGACGTACGGCGTGCGGTTTTCCGAGCCAAACAACCGTCTGGCATTGGTCTCATTCTCGGTGAACAACAGTTCGGGCGAGCCCTCGCAATGCAGCCAGCGGTTACCCGGCTGATTGTGATTGAGTTCGATCGCCGGATTGGGCGCTCGGCGCGCCTCGTGCAACTTCGGACGGCGCGTTGCGCGTCCCCACGACCACGTGTTGCGGAACCATACCGTGGGCAGCAGATGAAGTTTGGCCGCTTCCGGCCCGCGGTTCACCGCTGTGATTCTGATCAGGATGTCTTCGGTGTCAGCCTTTGCGTATTCCACAAACACGTCGAAGTAGCGGCCGTCGTTGAAAACGCCAGTGTCGAGCAGCTCGAACTCCGCCTGGTTCTTGCCACGCCGCCGGTTTTCTTCCACCAGCCGCTGGTAGGGGAACTCCGCCTGCGGATACTTGTAGAGATACTTCATGTAGGAGTGCGTCGGCGTCGAATCGAGGTAGAAGTAGTATTCCTTCACATCCTCGCCGTGATTGCCCTCGTGCCCCGTCAAGCCGAAGAGCCGTTCTTTCAGCATCGGATCGCGCTCGTTCCATAGCGCCACGGCGAAACACATTGTCTGCCGGCGGTCGCTGATTCCGGCCAATCCATCTTCATTCCACCGGTAGGCTCGCGAACGGGCATGGTCATGAGAAAGATATTCCCAGGCATCTCCAGAGCGGCTGTAGTCCTCGCGCACCGTGCCCCAGGCACGTTCGCTAAGATACGGACCCCAGCGTTTCCAGTGCTTCCTGCGCGCTCCCGATTCCGATAGCCGAATCTCTTCCTGCGTCATAGAACGTTCTGTTTATCCTACTTCGTTCTCTTTGAATTGGGATTGCGGCGCCATGAAAATCGCGTGCCAGAATACTCTCTGTCTTTGCGTGGCAGCGGTTTACCGTTGAGTAGTATCGTGGTTCGGTTCTTCACCACGGAGACACGGAGTCACGGAGAAAACCAAACGGCATTTCCTTGGCAATTTCGACGCGGCGCTGCGATTGCCTACTGAATCGCATTACCGTATGTTGGCACTCCTTGCTGCACCAGAAAAAGCAATGTCTGTCCGCGCGATGACCAGTCGCTTTGCGGATACCGGGAGATCAACTGCTGTGCCAGCGCAATCGCTAATCCTTTAGATTGCTCCGACTTTTTCGGCTGTTCCTCTGTCTTATAAATCTCGATCAGTGCGGCCCGCCGCGAAGCGGCGTCGTACAGCGCCTCCGGGGCCGCCGGAGAATCAGGGTGCTCTTTGACATACTTTTCGTAGATGTCGGCTTCCTTGTCGGGACACTTCGAAGATCCTTGCCAGTCCCCGCAGAGTTTGTTGTCGATCAGGTGGAAAGCAGCAAGCTGCGCCCACTTGCTGTCAGGAAACTTTTTTATCACCAGCTTCATGCTGTCTTCAGTGATGCCGAAGCGAAGGTAAGACTCCTTCTCGCGCGCCGACGGGCGCGACTGCATGTCCGCCTTGTCAATCTGCCAGCGAATATCGCCGGCTCGATACAGGGCTTCGCCGGCCAGAGGAGCGGTCGGAAAAATGTCGTAAACTCTGCGATACAAGCGCAAGGCATCCTGCGCGGCTCCGCGGCGTCCGCTGCGGCGGCTGGCTTCATCCTCCGAATCGACGGCCGCGCCAAACACGATGCGGTCGCCATTCGGAGTGGACGCCCACACCACGCCACTGTCGAGCACCCAGCCGCTGATCGTCTTGCCCTCGTCCTCGTCCTCCAAAACAAAAGCCGGATCGGGAGCGTACCTCGATCCCAGCAGCGCCTCAACGTGCAGCCAGTTCGGGCTTTTGTCGAGCAGAATCAGTTCCCGCCCGCGCTCCACCTGTCCGAGTTTGTTCGAAGATGTGTCAGGAGAAAGGTAGATCACCGCCTCGCGGACGATGGTTCCGCGATCGGCAGCCAGCGCGAGCGAATTGCACAGCAGGGCAAAAACAATCCAATGCAGAATCCTGATATACGGAAGCTTGCTGCACAAGAATTTCATAATCGGTTTCACGGTCGTGTTCGGCTCCCGGTTCGAGAGTGGCATGATAAGCATGTTAAATAAGATGCGCCGAACGGTGGAACTGCTTAGCTCGCGCAAACGGTGTCAGCGGTCGCTACCGGTGTGATTTCGTCTTCCCCCTTGGACTTCGGCGCCAGCAACGGTATCACCG
>JBAVAA010000203.1:0-4824 GCA_049585515.1 Terriglobales bacterium
CTTCGCGATACAGCTGCTTGTAACTGGTCACGCTCCAGACGTCCGCTGCTACGCCATAGTCTTTTTCCAGAATCGCCTGCGCCTTCAGCACCTCAAACATGATGGTTCCGCTGCCAAGCAGTTGCGCGCGCAGCTTGGCATTTTTCTTTTCGGAAGTCCGGTAACGGTACAGGCCTTTGAGAATGCCTTCGCGGATGCCCGGCTGGTTGGGCATTTCAGGCATGGGCAGCGGTTCATTGGTGACGGTCAGATAATAGAAGATGGATTCGCCATCGACGTACATGCGCTTGATGCCATCCTGGATGATGATGGCGATCTCATAGGCGAAGGCCGGATCATAGGCCAGGAGGTTTGGCCCCGGGAGGGCGAGCACGTGACTGTGTCCATCCTGATGCTGCAAGCCCTCGCCCGCCAGTGTTGTTCTTCCCGCCGTGCCTCCGATGAGGAATCCGCGGCAGCGCATGTCCGCCGCGGCCCAAATGAGGTCGCCGATGCGCTGAAATCCGAACATCGAGTAATAGATAAAGAAGGGAATCGTGTTGATGCCATGGTTGGCATAGGCTGTACCGGCGGCGATAAAAGAGCACATCGATCCCGCCTCGGTGATGCCTTCTTCCAGTATCTGGCCGTTTTTCGCCTCCTTATAATAAAGGAGTGTATCCATATCCACGGGCTGGTAAAGCTGGCCTACGCTCGAATAGATCCCCACCTGGCGGAAGAGCGCTTCCATGCCGAAGGTGCGGGCTTCGTCGGGAACCACGGGAACGATGAATTTTCCCACTTCCGGGTCGCGCAGCAACTTGGAAAGCATGCGCACGAAGACCATGGTGGTCGAAGCGTCGCGGCCCTCGGTGCCCTTGTAAAACTCTTCAAAGAGCGCCTCAGAAACCGGCTTGAGCGGCGTGGCGCGCACTTTCCGCACTGGCATGTAGCCGCCCAGTTGCTTCCGGCGTTCCTGCATGTACTTGATTTCCGCGCTATCGTCGGCGGGCCGGTAAAACGGCGCATTGTGAAGCTCGCCGTCGGGAATCGGAATGCCAAAACGCGAGCGGAAGATTTGCAACTCGTCGTCGTTCAGCTTTTTCTGCTGGTGGGTAATGTTCTTGCCTTCGCCCGCTTCGCCGAGTCCATAACCCTTGATGGTTTTGGCAAGAATGATGGTTGGCGATCCCGTATGGTCGACCGCTACTCTGTAAGCGGCGTGCACTTTGATCGGGTCGTGACCGCCAAGCCGCATGCGGGCAAGTTGCTCGTCCGAGAGGTGCTCGACCATCTTCAGCAGGCGGGGATCGGTGCCGAAGAAATTCTGCCGGAAATACGCGCCGCTCTCGACAAAATACTTCTGGTACTGACCATCCGTGATCTCACCCATGCGCCGGACAAGCAGGCCATCGCGATCGGCCTGAATGAGCGGATCCCAGTCGCTGCCCCAGATCAGCTTGATGACGTTCCATCCCGCGCCGCGGAAAATCGCTTCCAGTTCCTGGATGATTTTGCCGTTGCCGCGCACCGGTCCGTCGAGGCGTTGCAGGTTGCAGTTGACCACAAATATAAGGTTGTCGAGCCGCTCGCGCGAGGCTAGCGTGATCGAGCCAAGCGACTCCGGTTCGTCCATTTCGCCATCGCCAAGGAACGCCCAGACTTTGCCGCCGGTCGAGGTCTTCAGTCCGCGATTTTCAAGATATTTAATGAAGCGGGCGTGATAGATCGCCTGAATCGGGCCGAGTCCCATCGACACGGTGGGAAACTCCCAAAAGTCGGGCATGAGCCAGGGATGAGGATAAGACGAAAGTCCGCCGCCCGGTTTCAACTCCCGCCGGAAGTTTTCCAGTTTTTCTTTGGGAATGCGCCCCTCGAGGTAGGCGCGGGCGTACATTCCGGGAGCCGCGTGTCCCTGGAAATAGACGACGTCGCGGTCGCCGGATTCGGTGGCCGCCTGAAAAAAGTGATTGAAGGCGATTTCGTAGAGCGTAGCCGCTGACGCATAGGTGGAGATGTGTCCGCCGATGCCTTCCTGCATCTTATTGGCGCGGACCACCATGGCCATTGCGTTCCAGCGCACCAGGCTCTTGATGCGCCGCTCCATCTCCTGGCTGCCGGGAAACGGCGGCTGCTGCCGCGAAGGGATCGTATTCTGATAAGGAGTAGTCGCCGAGAACGGCAGGTTGATGCCGGCTGCGCGCCGGGCATGCAGCGCCAGTTGCTGCAAAAGGCGTCCGGCCCTGTCGGGTCCGCCTTTCGAGAGTACATAGTCGAGCGAGTCCAGCCACTCCCGCGTTTCAAGGACTTCGATTCCGTTAGTTTGCTGCGTCTCAGCCACACTGCCCCCACGAATAATACGTTTCTCTCATCATAAGCAATCGCAAGAAATTTTGCTGGAAAGAGAACTGGTGAAGAGAACGACCCGGCACGAACCGTCTTTGCGGAGTTTGCGGAATGCTATCGGGAGGACTCCACCCCGCCGATAAAAGTCCGCAGCACTTCGCCTTCCGGACTCAGGACCACAAAGTCCGCGTCGGCTCCGACCGCGAGAATGCCTTTCTTAGCTATTCCAGCCGCACGGGCTGGATTTTGGCTGGCTGCCGCAACTGCCTGGGGAAGGCTCCATTCCGCGAACCGCGCCAGATTGCGCACGGCACGATCCATGGTTAAAACGCTTCCCGCCAGTTTGCCGCCGGCCAGGCATTTGCCATCGTGGACCTCGACATCGACCGATCCAAGCAGATAGCGGCCATCGGGCATGCCGGTTGCGGAAATGGCGTCTGTGATGAGCACGGTCTGCTCCGGGCCTTTAGCTTTGGCGACAAGATTAACGATTGCCGGATGGAGATGCACGCCGTCGGCGATGATGTCCGCGCTTACCCGCCGATCGGTGAGCACCGCGCCCAGAATGCCGGGAGTGCGATGGTCCAATGTACTGTGGTCCAGCGGGCGCATGGCATTGAAGGTATGGGTCGCGTGCCGCGCTCCGGCAGCGATGCCGCGTTCGGTCTGCTCAAAGTTCGCGTCGGAATGTCCCAAGCTCACACAAACGCCGCGCCGCGCCGCTTCGGCAATCACCTCTGGTGCGCCCTCCAATTCAGGAGCAATCGTCATCATGCGAATGTGGCCTCGCGCCGCTTGCCAGAACTGCTCGAACAAAGTCAGCGTCGGCGCCAGCAAATTTTCCGCCGGGTGTGCGCCGCGGCGGGCATGGCTGATGAATGGCCCCTCGAGATGAATTCCGAGCGGGAAAGCGCGGTTCGTGCCATTCAAATTCTGAAGTTGTTCGAGATTTCGTCCGCGCGTTTCGATCGCGTTCGCCAGCCGTTCAAGCGCCCGCAGAGTTACGTCGATCGGGGTGGTGACGGTGGTCGGAAAGTAACTCGTGACGCCATGCCGGGCGAGCAACCGTTCGATCGCAGGCAGCGCCTCGGACGCAGCGTCCATAACGTCGTATCCGGCGCTGCCGTGAAAGTGCAGGTCGATGTAACCGGGTGCGATCACGCCATCGCCGAAGTCCGAGACAGCAACGTCGGCAGGCGTCTGGTGGCTGCTGCGACGGGAAATCTCGACGACGCGCCCCTGCTCGACGAGCAACAGAGGATGCTCAAGGCTGTCCGTCGGAGTCAACAATCTTGCGGCAGTAAAAGCCAGCATAGTAAAGTGGTGATAGTCGCGCTGAAGGCGATGATGATGATGACGAGATTGTAGCAGCCCTCGCGCGCCAGCCTGGCCGGCAAAGAGCTGACGAGTCGGCGAGAGTCCTTGGGTGAGCACTCAATGCCATTCCAACGGAAGTACGCAACGAAAGGGGTAACGTGGATCGACAAATCAATTCTTTCGGCGCCATCATCAAACGTCCCAGCGCCTTCCTTCCCCTGACAATGTCGCTGACTGCGTTGGCGCTCGTGCTTGTTCACATCGCAATTTTCGGAGCGGTGCGCGAAGCCGATGAGAGCGCTACGGCGCATCTCTGGCAGTTACTGATGGCCGGGCAAATACCGGTTCTGGCATTCTTCGCGATCCAATGGCTGCCACGCGCTCCCAGACTGGCGTTGCAGGTGCTGGTACTGCAAGCTGCAGCTGCCCTCGCCTCAGTTGCACCCGTCTTCTATTTCAATTTGTAGCTGGGGATTTCTGAATCGTCGATCGACTGTCTGCAAGTTAGCCAAGGCAGATTTTCACAAAACTCGTCTAATTGCCAGCGTTCGCCGAGATGCTCAACGCCAAGCCTTCGGCCTCGGTGTGCCTCCGCCGGGTCTCATCTAGCGTGTAGTAGAATGAGGGAGCAAACCTCAGTCGGGGAGTGGCTCAGCCTGGTAGAGCACCTGGTTCGGGACCAGGGGGTCGGAGGTTCAAATCCTCTCTCCCCGACCAATTACCTCAATCCCATCATTGAATTAGCGAACGTTTGTCGAGCGGTTCCCGGACCTGGGGTCTCAATTCACGAAGCTGAGTGAGCAGCGGCACTCGATCCAAGGAGGCGGTCGAGTTCTGCGGCCAGGGAACGTGGATTGACTGGCTTTGACAGATAGCCATCGAATCCTGAATTCAGTATCTTTTCCCGGTCGCCCTGCATGGCTAAAGCGGTAACGGCAACCACCGGCAGCTTTGAAAAGCCAGGATTCTGGCGAAGCACCCGCACAACGGCATAGCCATCCATTACCGGCATGCCGATGTCGAGCAGCAGGATGTCCGGTTGAGCCTTTGCAATCAGGTCGAGCGCCTCTTTGCCGTCGCAGGCTTCCATCACGTCGTAGCCACGCGCCTCCAGCAATTCGCGTAGCAGTTCGCGGTTGACGCCGTTGTCTTCGGCGACGAGAATTTTTTTCATATCTGTCC
>JBAVAA010000204.1:0-5927 GCA_049585515.1 Terriglobales bacterium
TTTCAGACCCTCGCGAGCGGCGGCGAGATCTTCCTTCGCCGGCACCTGCACGTCCAATGATCCGTTGAGCACCAGAACCGGCACTGTGAGCCTGGCCAAAGTTGGCGCGGGATCGTAGGCAAGGAAATAAAGCTCCCATGGCCGGGTATCGTCTTTCGGTAAGGTCTCGGCTTCGTTTGCATCGACGATTTTATCGGCGACAGCCTGAGCAACGAGTGTTTTGGCACGATCGAGGGCGGCCGATTCCGACGGCGCCGAGAGAATGGCGCTGTAGAGCTCTGAATCGAATACCTTGCGTCTGGCGATATAGTCAGCCGGTGCCCCGTAAGCCTTCGCGGTCATTGCCGATTGCAGGACGAACAATTTGTCGCCGCGAATGCAGGGACCCGCAATCATAACGACGAAGGCCACACTTTTGTCCGCAGCGGCAACAGCAGGAGCGATGATGCCGCCTTCAGAATGGCCGAGCACACCGACACGGTTTGACTCAATCTGCCCTTGGGATTTAAGCCAAGCTACTGCCGCTTCGGCATCCGAAGCAAAATCAGCCGTGGTTGCAGCGTCGTAGTCACCGGAAGAGCCGCCGACGCCGCGCTTATCGTAGCGAAGAACAGCAAAACCTTTGCGACTCAGTGCATCTGCCAAAACAAGGAATATTTTGTGGCCCCAGACCTCCTCGTCTCTTGTGTTGTGGCCAGTTCCCGAGACAAGCACAACAGCCGGGAACGGTCCCTCGCCGTTCGGCAGGCTCAACGTACCGGCGAGTTGGTTATGGGCGGCGAAATTATTGAAGTGGACTTCCCGCTGCACATAAGGTGCTGATCCGGCATTAATTGCATCTTCCTGCGGGCGCTTGTGAACGAGTGGGGCCATGTCTTCCGCAGTGGCGCGTTTCAGAACTAGAGGATAAACCTGTTGAAATGTCAGATTGCCTTTCCAGGCCTTCTCTTCGTCACTCCAGACGCCGTCGTAGCTCAAGTTAAGTCTGGACACTGCAAAGTGCAGGTGTGTGCCGTCTGACGTAATCTGATCGAGAACAGTTTCGTTTCCGCTAGGGTTGATGAGTTTTCCGCCAAAGCCAGAGCCGATCCTTTCGACGTGGATGCGGACCTTGAAGCTTGCGTTCATCTGTCCGATCCAGTCGCCTACAACACCTTGGGCAAGGGCCGATGAGCTGATCCCACACACCGATAAGAGAAGAATGACAATCTTGCGCACGAATACCCTTTCGTTTCACAAATAGAGGATTCTCGAGTCTCCAAAATAGTATCAATGTGACAAAACTCGCGCTATTGATGGTTGGTCGGCAACTCGGAAGTTATCGGAGCCGCCACGCGGATAGGCGAATCGTCTCAAATGGTGAAATATCGCAATTGCACTCGCAACCTAAGAATCGTCTGGTCACAGAGCGACTCGCTGTGACCATCTGGGAACCGCCGCACTGGCGGCGAAACGCGGGCGAGGGCGCCTGCGCCAAACACACCCAAATCTGAGAGAGGAAAAAATCGCGGGTGCCTCAGGGCCTGCTCTGAGCTTGTCGAAGGGTCTCGCGCTTTTCGAGGCCTGGGATTCCGCGGTCGCGCTGGGATGACAGCACGCTAACGCCCCGCAGCCAGCCGCTGCTCCACCAACTGCTCAATGCGCTTGAGCACGTCATCCTCGCTCATGTTCGTCGAATCGAGGACCACGGCGTCCTCGGCGGCCACCAGCGGAGACATAGCGCGCGTCCGGTCCCGACGGTCGCGCTCGCGAAGCTCTACCGCCATCGCCTGCGCCGATGGACCCTTCACCCGCTGCTGGTCCATACGCCGCTGTTCTCGAATCACGGGATCGGCATCGAGAAAAATCTTCAAATCGGCATCGGGAAAAACTTTCGTTCCAATGTCGCGACCCTCCATCACCACGCCACCACCCACACCCATCTCGCGCTGCCGCGCCACCATCCACTCGCGCACCCTGGGATGCACCGACACGCGCGATGCCCCCTCCGTCACATCGCGCTCGCGGATGCGCGCGGAAACGTCTTTGCGATTGAGCAAAACGCGGTTGCCGCCGATCGTACGCTCCAGAGTAATCCCGGAATTTTGCGCCAGCTTCAGCAGCGCATTTTCGTCGTCAAACGAGGTGTCGCTTTCGATGGCACGCAGCGCCAGCGCGCGGTACATCGCCCCGCTCTCCAGGTTCACGTAGCCGAGCTTGCGCGCCAGGCGGGAGGCGATCGTGCTCTTCCCCGCTCCCGCAGGGCCGTCGATGGCGATAATGAGTTTGCGCGGTGATTGGTGGGTCATTGAGGCGAAGTGCATTGGGCGAATCCAGAATTGTACACGGAGACATCGGAAGCGAATAAGGCTAATGACTGGCTGGATGAAGCTCAGGCGGAAGCGGAATGGGGAGAGGCAAGAACGAGGCGCGTCGCTGCTCTGACATAAACGGCAGGGGGTAATAGACGAGGCTTACGGGAAAGGGAAGGCGTTCGACGATGATCGCCTTCGAAAAAAGCTTCACTCTGACCAGTCCGTCGACAGGAGCTTCTAGTGTCTCCTCTTCAGCGGAGAATCCCTTGGCACTCACCGACAATGTGTATCTCCCCGGCGGCAGGCTATGGAAACTCACCTGTCCACTCGAATCGACGTCCCTCGTCGCCACTTTTGGTCGCGCGAGCCGGTCAATGTCACCTCCGCGTCGGGAATCACCGCGCCATCCTGGTCAACGACCTCAACTTCGATCCCATACTTTGCCGATTCGGCCCGTTCTGGTGGAGCGATCGCAGGGCCATTCTGTACAGTCGCAACCGCAGAGACCAATGCCACAAAGAACCCTGCTCGCGAAAATATTAAAGTCTTGGTCATCATTCTGCCTAACCACACAGCCTTATTCCCATGCGGCCAGCGGGATCCATGCTCGGCTAGCTCACCCGCTGCGGCCGGGGCTTGGGAACGTACGCCTGCTTCGGAGGAGTGACCTGTAGCAGCGACTTGGTCCCCACATGCACGAAGCTCAATTCCCGCGCCGCCAGCAAGGCATGGATGGCTTCTTTCACCCGCGTCCGCGGAACGAAGTTCGCAAGGAAGTTTTCGACTTCTCCTTCATCGACCGCGATCACGCAGTCCAGGTATTTCGACACCAGCGCCGAGAGCGCTTCCGGCACCGAAATTCCCACGCCTTCGCGCACTACATCCGGCGCCCAGCGCGACAACTCGTCCCACACCGAGCCTTCTTCCACTGTGTAATCCACACGCGTGATGCGCAGTTTGCCCCACAGTTCGCTGAGCGCGCGATCGAGGCCGGCATTCGAAACCGACCCGCCCAGCATCTCCCCCAGCTTCATTTTCGAAATCGGTCCACGCCGCCGGATAATTTCAAAAGCGTCACAGGCTAGTTGCGAACAGGGAGACCGCGCTCCGGTGGCCGGCGCGTGCTTCGGATTGCGCTCGCCGACGAGCGAATAAAAATATGGAAAGACCGAGGGCGCCAGCAGGAACGCGTTGTTCTCGTCGATCAGCGGAGCCTCGTAGGCTGCCTGGTCGCGCAGGGCGCGGACCATCAGCTCCGTCGCTTCTTTCGCACGCGGATCACTATAAGCGTGCTGGCGCATGGGAAGCTTGTCATCGGACCCGACCCAGGCTCCCACGAAAGTCGGCAACAGAAGCGCAGGCCGCGTCGGATACATCAGGCAAAACCCAACCGACTCCAGAAAGCCGCGCGCGTCATCGAGAGTGCGCACGGGCTGTCCGTCGAGGCGCCATTTTTGCATCCGGACCAGCAGGAGTTCGGGGTCGGTCATGAGTTTGATTAGAACACAGGCTAGCGCTCAGTTCTCAGAAGAGTGCTCATACCGACCACGACGGTCAATAGCGCCCGCGGTACCCTAAAGCAACGTAACCCATTTTGTCGAGATTTTACTGAGAACTGAGAACTGACAACTGGCAACTGAGAACTAGATCCTCTTGAACGCCTTCTGAATGTCCTGCATGGAATACCGCAGCACGACTGGCCGGCCGTGCGGACAAGACATCGGATGCTCGGTTTTCGCCAGTTCCGCGAGCAACCACTCCATTTTGTTTTGCTCGAGCGCCATATTGACTTTGATCGCGGCGTGACACGCGATCGAAGCTGCGATGCGCGTCCGCACGGCTTCAAGATTGATGACCTGGTCTTCGCGCGTGAGCTGCTCCAGGATTTCGTTCAGCATGTGCTCGATCTGCGCCCCGTCGACTCCGGCCGGCGCGATCTTGACCGCGACGCTGCGCGCGCCGAAGGGCTCCGCCTCAAAGCCGTTGCGCGCAAGCTCTTCGGCAATGTCGCTGAAGATGGCTTGCTGCGCGGGCATCAACTCGATGATTAGAGGCATGAGCAACCGCTGGCTTTCCACCCGCTGCGCCGAGCGCTGGCGCAGGATTCGCTCGAACAACACGCGCTCGTGCGCCACATGTTGATCGATGATCCAGAGCCCGTCTTCGTTGACCGCAAGAATGAAGGAATTCCGGATCTGGCCCAATGGACGCAGCGTGCGCAGAGACTCGAGCGTCGGCGCAGTCTGCGGTTCTTGCGCAATCGGAGGCGCGCAGCCGTGATCGGGTATTGGCTGGTTTGCGACCCTCGGATCGGCAAGCTCCGCTTGAGCGATCGTTGCAGGTGTGCGCGCCAGCGCCACCGCCGCGTTGCCCTCAACCGCGATTCCGCCTTCAAATTCGAGCCGTGCCGTCGCCGCCGGAACTTCCGGCGCCTGCAGCGCAAATCCGCCTGCCGCAGGTTCGTACAGGTCGCGCCACGGTGCGCGCTGCAGACCATCAGAGCTGTGCGCACCGTCAGTGAAACGGAGATCGCCCATGCCCGGACTGGAAAGGCCCCGGCTCGCCGAAGGCTGCGCGCCAATTTCGGTCAGGAACCGCGGCACGGGCCGCGCCTTCATCAGCGCCGCCCGCACCGATTCGCGCACGAAATCGTGAATCACCGTCTGCTGGCGGAAGCGCACCTCGGTCTTCGAGGGATGCACATTCACATCCACCTCGGCGGTGGGCATCTCAATAAAGAGCAGCACCACCGGAAACACGGTAGGAGGCAAAATGTTGCGATACGCCTCGGTGATCCCATGCTGAATGAGACGATCCCGAATCAGCCGTCCATTCACAAAAATGTAAATCGAATTGCGATTGAGCTTCTGGATTTCCGGCTTGGAAACAAATCCATGCAACCGCACCTCGCCGAAGTCGTGTGGCGCGGACACTCCTGTCCGCATGTTCGCGCCATCCGAGCCGGTCGGAGGATCATCCGCACCGCTGTCAACGGATTCGCTTGCGGCAGTCTCCGCAACCCGCCGCCACGGCGGAGGCTGCGGCAGCCCGACACGCTCCAGCGGTTGCACCGCCGCCAGCGCAATCAACTGATCGAGCGTCTCCTGCCCAAACACCTGATAAATCCGCTCGCGATGATCGGCCACCGGCGGCGCCACCAGCAACGCATTGGTGGCGGAATGCAATTCGAAATGTTTTTCCGGATGCGCCAGCGCGTAATGCGTAACCAGCGACGCGATATGCGAAAGCTCGGTCGACTCCGACCGTAGGAATTTCTTACGCGCGGGAGTATTAAAGAACAGATCGCGAATCGTGATCGAAGTCCCGAGCGGCAGTCCAGCCTCTTCCACGCGAATGATCTTGCCGCCGCTGATTTCGAGAATCGTCCCCGCCGCCTCTTCGGCCGCGCGCGTTTCCAGATGCAACCTGGCCACCGACGCGATGGAAGGCAGCGCCTCGCCGCGAAATCCAAGAGTCGAAATGCTCAGCAGGTCGTCGGTGTCCTTGATTTTGGAAGTCGCGTGACGCTCGAACGCCAGCATGGCGTCGTCGCGCACCATGCCGCATCCGTTGTCGGTGATCTGGATCAGCTTCTTCCCGCCCGCTTCGACTTGAATGCGGATGCGGGTGGAT
>JBAVAA010000205.1:0-4690 GCA_049585515.1 Terriglobales bacterium
CGGCTACTTCGTCGGCGCGATCAACCGCGTGGGCCGGGAAAAGCCATGGAACATCGGCGAGTTTTACGGCAAGAGTTATTTCTGCAATCCGCGAGGCAAGATCGTCGCGCAGGCGAGCCGCGATAAAGATGAGGTACTGGTCGCCGATCTCGATCTGGACTTGATCGAGGAAGTGCGAAGAGTGTGGCAGTTTTATCGCGACCGCCGTCCGGAGACGTATGGCGCGCTGACGACGCAGACCGGTCAAACAGCGGCCGCGGACTGAAGCGGGCCGCCTATTAAAAAATGTCATCCTGAGCGGAGCATTACGATTTGCGAAGCAAATCGCAATGCGGAGTCGAAGGACCCCTACAACGCGCCCGCTGTCACGATTGCTTCAGGGAGTTCGCCCGATGCACCGTGAGAACTCCCTGATGCGCCGATTATGAGATTTAAGTGCAAGGGGTCCTTCGACTCCGCAAGAACTTCACTTCGTGAAGTTCTCGCTCCGCTCAGGATGACTCGGGTTTTACTGAGAACTGAGAACTGACAACTGAGAACTTTCTCAACGCGGAAAGAACATGCAGTCCAAGATAGAATCCAGCCCGCTCTACAACCCAGATCTCGCGCCGGCTACGGCCGAGCGGCGCACCTGGGGCACGTACAGCTATGCCGCGCTGTGGGTATCGATGTCGGTCAATATTCTGACCTACATGCTGGCGGCCAGCTTGATCCAGGGAGGGATGAACTGGAAACAGGCGGTGGCAACGGTATTTCTAGGCAACACGATTGTTCTCGTCCCGATGCTGCTGAACTCGCATCCGGGGGCGCGCTATGGCATTCCCTTTCCAGTGCTTGCGCGCGCTTCATTCGGACTGCTGGGCGCGAATATTGCCGCGGTCTTGCGCGCCCTGGTTGCCTGCGGATGGTTTGGCATTCAAACCTGGATCGGCGGCGAAGCCATCAACACTCTGATTAGCACGCTAGCACCCGGCTGGGGACGAGTCCCGCACAGCGCCGCAATCTGCTTCCTCGCGTTCTGGCTCATCAATCTGATCGTCATTCTCAGAGGCATCGAGTACATCCGGCATCTGCAGGGGATCAGCGCGCCGATTCTGCTGGCAGTGGGCCTTTTGCTGCTGGCATGGGCCTACAAATCGGCAGGGGGATTTGGCCCCATGCTGTCGGCGCCGTCGCGCTTCGCCAACTTTTCAGATTTTCTGAAGTTCCTCATCCCCGCGCTGAATGGCACGGTCGGCTTCTGGGCAACGATATCGCTGAATATTCCGGACTTTACACGCTTCGCAAAAAGCCAGCGCCAACAAATGATCGGGCAAGCCCTAGCGCTGCCGGCCACCATGACGCTCTATTCTCTGATTGGAATCCTGGTGACGTCGGCGACGGTAATGATTTACGGCACCGCGATCTGGAACCCGGTGCAACTGCTCAGCCGTTTTCATTCGCCCGTGGCCGTGGTGATTTCACTGCTGGCAATCCTGCTGGCGACTTTGAACGTAAATATTGGCGCGAACGTGGTTTCGCCAGCCAACGATTTTTCGAACCTGTGGCCGCGAAAAATCAATTTCCGCACCGGCGGCATCATCACATGCTTCATGGGAATCGCGCTGATGCCGTGGAAGCTGCTCTCCGACTACGGCACCTTTATCTTCGGATGGCTCGGCGGCTACGCCGCGTTCCTCGGCCCGGTGGCGGGCATCATGATCTGCGATTATTTCGTCATCCGCAAGCGAGTGCTCGTGGTCGACGATCTGTATCTACGCGGCGGCGCGTACGAATATTCGCATGGCTTCAACTGGAGCGCTGTGATCGCGCTGGCCCTGGGAGCGGGCACCGCGCTGGTGGGATTAGTCGTGCCTCCGCTGCGGGTTCTGTATGCCTACTCTTGGTTCGTGGGATTTGCGGTTTCGTTCGCGGCCTACTATGCGCTGATGAAGGCTCGTGTGGTGACGGCGCTCGGCCCCATCTAGGATCATCACCGGGCTGATAGCGCGGACTATCTTGCCCGCGACGACGGCGGAATTGCTGCAAGCACGCGGACAGGAGTGTCCGCGCTACAATCGTCCCTCACTCCTGAAACGTCACGCACACGCCGTTAGGGTCGATCGCGCCAAATTCCTTCGTTCCCCAGGGCTTCGTCTGCAACGCGCCATTGGGATGAACCTTGCCTCCACGCGCTTGATATTCGGCATACAGGGCCTCGATGCCCTTCACGGCAAGTCGCACCATGGTCTGGTCGCCAACCTTACGTGCGAGCGCTTTGTCGGTCATACCGGCGATGTGGAGATAAGCGTCGCCGCGGTTGATGCCGGCGTAGTTTGGGGGAGTCGCGTCGCGAAAGGTTTCTTTGAAGCCGCAGACATCAGTCCACCACTTCAAAGAAGCCGCGGTGTCGGCGGCGGGCAAGACGGGGATTGCGCCTTTGATGATTGGTTCCATGAATCATGCCTCAGATTCAGTTCGGGTTCACTAGGCAATGGCTCGAAACGCCGGCAAGACTTCTTTCTTGTACTGTTCCAACGTGTCCTCTTCGTCCCCGCACATCAGATAAATGTTGAACTGCGTAACCCCGGCGCGGGCGAGCGCGCGAATCTTTTCGATGTGCGCCTTGGCGGGACCGAGCAGGCAGAAGCGGTCCGTCACTTCATCCGACACGAAGTTGCGATTGCTGCTATCAACTTCGCAATGGTGCAGATAATCGTACTGGCCGCGGTCTCTTATATAAGACGTGAGAGCAGGCGGAAGTTCCTCGGGCTTATAGCGCGAAACCAGATCGACGACGTGATTCGAAACCAGGGCAGGGAACCAGCGCACCCGCTCCCTCCCAATCTTCAAATCATCCGATATCCACACCGGCGCGGCGGACATGACCTCGATTTTCTCCGGATCTCTGCCTGCGGCTTGCGCGCCCCGTCTGACAAAGCCGACGCACCACGCGATCAAGTCCGGGTCGGCGAATTGCAGGATTACGCCATCGGCGATTCGGCCCGCGAGTTCGAGCACTTTCGGTCCATATCCGGCAACCCACACGGGCGGAACGCCGCCAGTCGCCCAGGTTAGGCGCGCGGCGAGGCCTTCGTATTCCGTCTCTTTTCCTCCGGTAAGATCGCGGAAAGCTTTTACCGCCTCCTCCAACTGCGCCGATGTGACCGGCTTTTTGCCCAGCACGCGGCGCGAACTGTCGCCGCGGCCGATGCCCAGTTGCATGCGTCCATTCGAAATTAAGTTCAGCGTCGCAAATAAGCTCGAGGTCACCGTGATATCGCGAGTCGCTGGATTCGTAACGCAGGTGCCCAGTCGCATGTGCTTGGTGTTGGTCGCCATCAGCGTGAGCGTTGGATATGGTTCGAGCCAGAGAACGTGCGAATCGAAAATCCAGCCATACTCAAAACCGGAATCTTCCGCCTGCCGCGTGAGCGCGACGATCCGCTCCACGGTCATGTCGGGCTTGATGGTGATGCCGAAGTGCATGGTGTCTCCCTATTAGGCGGTGCACCGACGGGCTTCTCGGCCGTCCCGCACACTGGTGACCGGGCGGGGACGCTCCGACGCTCCGCCTCACCGTTCTAAAATCCGACTCGTAAGTTCGCGAGTTTAGCATAAAATCTGAACTTCGCCGCCACAGGAGAGAAGACCAATATGGGCTTTGACACCATCATCGTTAACGGTCGTGTAGCCACCGCAACCGACACTTACTCGGGCGACGTAGCGATCAGCGACGGAAAAATTGCCGCGGTCGGACAAAGCCTGCCGCGCGACAACGCGGCGAAGATTATCGATGCGGCGGGTAAGTACGTATTTCCCGGCGGAATCGACGTGCATACCCACCTCGACATGCCCTTCGGTGGCACCACGAGCGCGGACGATTTCGAAACCGGCACGCGCGCCGCGGCTTTCGGCGGGACGACAACGCTGATCGACTTCGCCATCCAGTACAAAGGCCAGACGCTGCGAACGGCATTCGACACCTGGATGCAAAAGGCCTCCGGCAAAGCGGTTTGCGATTACGCGTTCCATTGCATCATTACCGACTTGGCAGACGCGCAGCTCGACGAGATGAATGTGCTGGTGCGCGAGGGCGTCACCAGCTTCAAGTTGTTCATGGCGTATCCGGGCGTTTTTATGCTCGACGATGCCAGCATTTTCAAGACTCTGCGCGCGACCTCAAAAAATGGCGGACTGGTCTGCATGCACGCCGAAAACGGCGGCGCAATTGATGTGATCGTGCAGCAGGCGCTGGCGGATGGGAAGAAAGCGCCGAAGTACCACGCCTTGACTCGTCCCACAACGGCGGAAGCCGAAGCGGTTTCGCGGGCCATCGCTCTGGCCGAAATGGCTGGAGCGCCGGTGTACATCGTCCATTTGAGTTGTAATGAGGCTCTCGAAAAAGTTCGCGAAGCGCGCGATCGCGGACTTCCCGTCTACGCCGAAACCTGTCCGCAATATCTCTATCTTTCGCTCGAGAACTTCGACGCGCCCGGCTTCGAAGGTGCGAAATACGTTTTCACGCCGCCTCTGCGCGAGAAGTGGCATCAGGAAAAATTGTGGAACGGATTGAAGACCGATCATCTGCAGGTGGTTTCGACCGATCATTGTCCGTTCTGCTTCAAAGAGCAGAAAGAACTGGGCCGCGACGACTTCACCAAGATTCCGAATGGCGGTCCCGGCGTCGAGCACCGCATGAGCCTTTTCT
>JBAVAA010000206.1:0-1786 GCA_049585515.1 Terriglobales bacterium
GATGATTTCCAGGTGCAACTCGCCCATGCCGCTGATGATCGTCTGTCCGCTGTCCGGATCGGTGTGAACCTTAAAGGTAGGATCTTCCTGAGCCAGGCGCGCCAGCGCCATGCCCATCTTTTCCTGATCGGCCTTGGTCTTCGGTTCCACTGCGACCGAAATCACCGGCACCGCAAATGAAATCGACTCCAGCGTGATCGGATGCTTCTCTTCGCAAATCGTGTCGCCGGTGCTGACATTCCGAAGTCCAACGACGGCGCAAATATCGCCAGCCAGAATTTCCTGAATGTCTTCCCGCTTATTGGCATGCATCTTCAGCAAACGCCCGATGCGCTCATGCTTCTGCGTGCGCGAGTTCATCACCGACTCGCCCGACTTCAACTGTCCCGAATACACGCGGATGAACGTTAACTGTCCGACAAATGGGTCGGCCATGATCTTGAAGGCCAGCGCCGAGAACGGCTCCTTGTCGTCCGCTTTGCGCGTGATCGTCGTTCCCTTGTCGGGATCGAGGCCATGCGTCTCTTTGGTGTCGAGCGGCGAAGGCAGGTAATCCACCACCGCATCGAGCAGCGGCTGCACACCTTTATTCTTGAACGCCGTTCCCACCACCACCGGAAACAACTTCAACCCGATTGTGGACTTGCGCAGCGACGCCTTGAGTTCATCCGCCGAAATCGCTTCACCTTCGAGAAACTTGTGCAGAATTTCGTCATCGTTCTCGGCGACGGTCTCGACCAGCTGCGTATGGAAAGCCTCCGCCTTCTTCTGCAACTCAGCCGGAATCGGGCCCGTTTTGTACTCCGCGCCCATGGTCTCATCGTTCCACACGATGGCCTTCATCTCCACCAGATCGACCACGCCCTTGAACTTGTCTTCCTGTCCGATGGGAATCTGGATCGCAACCGGCTTCGCATTGAGGCGCTTGCGCAGCGTATCAACGGCATGCTCAAAATCCGCGCCCATCTTGTCGATCTTGTTAATAAAACAAATTCGCGGGACGCCGTATTTGTCCGCCTGCCGCCAGACTTTTTCCGACTGCGGCTGCACGCCATGCACCGCGTCGAACACCGCAACGGCGCCATCGAGCACGCGCAAAGAGCGCTCGACCTCAGCCGTAAAATCGACGTGGCCGGGCGTGTCAATAATATTGATGCGGATGTCGCGCCAGGTGCAGGTCGTCGCGGCCGACGTAATCGTAATGCCGCGCTCCTGCTCCTGCTCCATCCAGTCCATGATCGCCGTGCCTTCGTGGACCTCGCCGATACGGTGCGTCTTTCCCGTATAAAACAGGATGCGCTCCGTCGTCGTGGTCTTCCCGGCATCGATGTGGGCCATGATGCCGATGTTCCTGCAACGCTCTAATGGGACTGTTCTAGGCACGACTCTCTCTACTCTTTCTGGGGGCTCCGAAATCAGCTTCTAGCTGCTCGCTCCTAGCTAGTACCTAGAAGCTAGTAGCGCCTTCTACCACCTATAATGCGCGAACGCCTTGTTCGCTTCCGCCATGCGGTGCACATCTTCTTTCTTCTTGATGGCGGCGCCTTTGCCGTTCGAGGCGTCCAGCAACTCATTGGTCAACTTGTCTACCATTCCCTTTTCGCCACGGCCGCGCGCATAGCTCACAATCCAGCGGATCGCGAGCGACGTCCTTCGGTCGGGGGCGACTTCGATCGGCACTTGATAGTTAGCGCCGCCCACCCGCCGCGTCTTCACTTCGAGCAGCTGTTTTGCGTTCTCGACTGCCTTGGTGAACAACTTCAGGGCCTCGTCGCCGCCTTTTTCC
>JBAVAA010000207.1:0-2416 GCA_049585515.1 Terriglobales bacterium
GGTCGCACCCGAAGACACGGTCATCACGATCAAGGGTTTCTGTGCCGATAGCAGCCAACATGGCGATGCTTGCAAAACCGTGATCACCCGCGCGCAATTCGAGAAGATCACCGACGCCGTCCAGCCGAACATGGCATCGCCCATGCGTCGCAACATCGCAAACCAGTATCCGAGCATGCTGAGAATGGCAGCCGAGGCTGAAAAACGCGGCCTCGACAAAGGGCCCATGTTCGATGAAAAGATGGCATTGGCGCGTTTGCAAGTTCTGGCGCAGGAAATGCGCCGCGCGCTCCAGGAGGATTCCGGCAAAGTTTCCGACGCCGATATCGAAAGCTATTATAAGAAGAACGAGGCCTCTTACGAGGAAGCTACCTTCGTGCGGATTTTTATTCCCCACACGAAGCAAATCGTGAATCCGATCGCGACTCCAAAAGCAGGTACCAAGTCCGCCGCGACCACAACGCCGCCGCCGGCTCCGACGGACGCGCAAAAGAAAGCCGCCGAAGAGGCCATGAAGCAGGTCGCTACCGACATTCACGCCCGCGCGGTTAAGGGTGAAGATCCCGACAAACTGCAAAAGGAGGCGTTCGTAGCCGCCGGACTTCCAAACAATGCCACGAATACCAAGATGGAGAAAGTGCGCCGCGCCGCGCTGCCTCCGAATCATCAGGCAGCGTGGGAGTTGAAACCCGGCGAAGTCTCCGAGGTTATCTCCGATCCCAGTGGCGCCTACTACGTCTACGAAATGGTCAGCAAAGAAACTTTGCCCTTGGACTCCGTGAAAACCGACATTCGCACCCAGATTTCCGCCCAGCGCTATCGCGAGAGCATGCAAAGTTTCCAGGGCAGTGTTGATTTGAACGATGCCTACTTCGGGGGCGCGCGCGGCCCGCTCATGCCATCACCAAGAGGGCCAAGGCGCACTGACCAACCCGCGCCAGATCCGGACTAAGACGCCGACTAAATGGATACTGCAAAACCAACCGTCTTAGTCACCGGCGTGTCGGGCAACCTTGGCCAGCGGCTTCTGCCGCAGCTCGCGGATTCCTACCATGTCGTGGGCGTCGACGTCACGCCGCCCACCCAGTCGCCGGTCGATCGTTTTGTGCCGCTCGATCTGGGAGCGGAAGAATCCTGCCGGGAATTGCTGCTCCTGCTGCGCGAGTTGCAGCCTGCCTGCGTCGTTCATCTGGCGTACGTCATCGATCCCCAGCGCACCGGTGTTCTGGACGTCGATCGCATGTGGCGCATCAACGTCGCCGGCACCGCCCGCGTAATGGAAGCCATAGCCGAAGCCAACCGCAATCCAGAAACCACGATTCGCCAGTTTATTTTCCCCAGCAGCGTGTCCGCCTATGGTTCCGACCTGCCCACGCCCGTCGCCGAAGACGCGCCCCTCCAGGCTCACACGCTGCCCTACGCAATCCACAAGAAAGAAAGTGACCTGGTAGTGCAGCAGCGCGCCCCTTCCCTCCGCGGATGCGGCGTCTTCATTCTGCGTCCCCACATTTTTGCCGGGGCGACAGTCGAAAATTATCTGATGGGAGCATTTCGAGGAACGCCCAACGGCAAGAGCCCGCGCGCCGCGCGTATGCGCCAAAAATCAAAACGCCTGCCCTGCATGCTGCCCTTCGGCCAGAAATATCTGGACAACAAAATTCAGTTTGTCCACGTAGACGACATGGCCCGGTTGATAGCCTGGATCCTGCAGCGCGAACCGGAAGCGCAGCGCCTGACCATCCTGAACGTAGCCGGACGCGGCGATCCGCTAACCTTCGCGCAGTGCATTGAACTGGCGCACGCAAGATTGCTCCGTGTTCCCGGACAGTGGGGCATGCGCCGCGTTCTGCAATCCTTGTGGAACTGGAACATCTCGGCCATTCCTCCCGACGCCGTCCCCTACATGACCGGCCAGTACATCATGAACACCGACCGCCTGAAGAAATTCCTCGGCGATGACTACGAGCAAGTGATCGAGAAAACAAATCAAGAAGCATTCGCCGATTCGTTCGAGAAAAACTCCCCCAAAATCCCGTAGAGACGGGGCTCGCCCCTCCTCCCATATCCGATCGACCTTATAAGGATGTGTCAGAACGAGTCATCGGGCATTCCCGTGCAACGGCATGCCCAGTATCCAGCCCCGGAGGGGCGAACTAGATTAGCGCAGCGCTTTAAGCGCGGGGATACCACAAAAAACAATTCAAGTCCCGGAGGGACGACCGAACTCTCACGCACATCTTTGGCCCCCTAAGGACGTGTCAGAACGAGTCGTCGGGCATTCACACAGAACGGAATGCCCATGATCCAGCCCCGGAGGGGCGAACTAGATTAGCGCAGCGCTTTAAGCGCTGGGGATACCACAAAAAACAATTCAAGTCCCGGAGGGACGACCGAACTCTCACGCACATCCTTGGCC
>JBAVAA010000208.1:0-2194 GCA_049585515.1 Terriglobales bacterium
AAAACATGCACGCCATCGCGCGCATCGCCATGTTTCGCGACGAGCATCTGGTGACCACGCATCCTGAACTTGCGGTGAAGTCGCGCAGCAGCGGCCAGGCGTGGCGCGAAAACGGCAAGCTGGTTTGGACCGATCCTTCTAACCTCAAGGTGCAGGACTATGACATCGCGCTGGCGAAGTTCGTCGCGCAGTCTGGGGTTGATGAAGTGCAATTCGATTATGTTCGCTTTCCGGCCGAAGGCGACCAGAAGGATGCTGGCTTTAGCTTCCAGGCCGACAATCCGAAGGAGCAGCGCTCTGAAGTAATCGCGAATTTTCTCGATCGCGCCTATGCGCAAATCCATCCTACCGGTGTGCTGCTCTCACTTGATGTTTTTGGAGTTATGGCGTGGCAGCGTCCTGTCGATCTTGCGCACACCGGGCAAGACATCGTTGCGATGGCGAAGCACTGTGACGTGCTCTCGCCCATGATCTATCCTTCGCACTTCTTTGGCATGGACGGTATTGCGCACCCTGGGGACGCGCCGGAGCATTTCATTGGCGAGTCGATGGAGCGCTTCAAGCTCATCACAAAGGACAGCAGTGTGGTAATTCGTCCGTGGCTGCAGGCGTTTGCCTGGCGTACCAAGACTTACTCGCCGAAGTATGTCGAAGTTCAGACTGAAGTAGCAAAACAAAAAGGCGGGATCGGCTTTCTCTTCTGGAACGCGAATAACGATTACTCAAAACCGTATACGGCGATGCCAGAAATGCGCGCCGCTAAGGGGCGCTACTTCCGCGGAGATGAGGTAGGCGTAAAGTCGGAACCCGTGGCGGGGATTCCGGCCGTTTCAACCGTAGCGCCTGTCATCTCGCCCAATACGAATCCAGAGACGAGACTCGCCCCGTCTTCTGGCAGTGCCCATTCGGCGGAGAAAATCTGGCGTCACTAGAATCTCGATGAATAGAGTTTGTTGACTCCGAGGTTTATCCCCTCCTCAACTACAAGAAAGCCGGCCAGAAAACGCTCGGTAAGCAGCCGCCAAAAGGTGGCAAAACCGAGTGTTCACTCAGGAACTCAGTTTCAGAATTGAAGCGTGGACTCTCGTTTGTCGGGAAGCGCATGCCCACCCAGAAAAAGAAGCGAGCGGCTTGGCCGCGCAGCGACTTCTAAGCAGCCTTCTCCACCGGAAGCCCCGCTTCCATCCATCCCCGCTTGCCTTCGGGATAGTGCGCCACGTTCTTGTAACCCATCGCCGCCAATTCACGGGCGGCGTATTCACTGGCGTGTCAATGCGTGTTCGCGCAGTAGGTGACAATCTCCGCATCCTTGTTGGGCAATAACTGCGGGGCGAGTTCCTTAATTTTCTCTGGGGGGATGTTCAAGGCTCCGGGAATGTGGGCTTCGCGGTAACGTTCAGGCGCGAGCGTCTCGACCACCGTGATCGGGTCTTTCCGATCTAGTTTAACTTTCAGGTCTTCGGTAGAAATCGTGTCTTCCATTGCGACCTCCTTTTAGGAATCGGTCTATTATGCTGAGAGTGGCTCCGTCGCAGACTGGTGGGCGGCTTTAGGCACAAACCTTTCGAGCAGAGACTTAAACTCTGGACTCAAATTCAGTTCTTCGCTCTCCTGCTCCAGCATCTCGCGAGGATCGTCCGCTGTCTTCAGCGCATAGCGCAGGTAGGAAAGCCGCATGAGCCACAGTGCATGGCTGAGGTCTTCCTGGTTGCGGATATGAAATGTGATCCAGCCTGAGTTGGGAACCCAATGGTGCTGCTCGGCAAGACCCGCAGCCAACAGCGCATTTCGAACTGCACGCGGAAAGGGGATATCAACAATACCACCCTCGTGGATGTGTCCAACTTCTGCGCTGCCGAAGAGGAATTCCTTACCGCCGAATCGGTGTGGGTAAACCGACACATTTGGCCACGCTGATACTTCCTCTTCGAGCTTTCTCAGATATTCCATCATCCAAAAGACTCCATCGACCAATATTTCGATGCCTGACAGCGATTCCTCGATTCAGCGACTACGCAGATCAAGCTCACGGTCAGCGATAAGGCATAATGGCTTTTTGCACGAGTAACATTGACTGTAGTCTTGCGGTGGCACCTCGAAAACCGCATTCTGGTCTATCAGAACAAGACAGTCGTTTTCGTTTAGAGCCTCAGAGAAGAGCGGTGACGGGCGAAATATCCTCATGCACTCACCC
>JBAVAA010000209.1:0-2151 GCA_049585515.1 Terriglobales bacterium
TTCCTGGATGATGCCGTAGGTTACGGAAAGTCCAAGACCGGTGCCGCGACTCTGGCCCTCCTCGGGCGCCGTCTTGGTAGTGAAAAACGGATCGTAGATGCGATGTATGTTTTCCTGAGCAATGCCCGATCCAGTATCGGAAACGCGCACGCTGACAAATTCGCCGTTCAGCGTCGCCACGTTTAACGTTCCGCCCCCGGCCATGGCATCCTTGGCATTCAGAAACAAATTCAGAAACACTTGCTGCAACCGCCCGGCGTTGCCCTGAATCAACGGAAGCTTCTCGTTGAGCTCGGACTGCACCTCGATGTGCGCCACCTTGAACTGGTGCTCGAGCAAAGCCAGCGTGTCCGCGATCACCTTGTTCAGGCTGACTTCGGTCAGTTCTGTGCCGGTAGTGCGTGAGAAGTTCAGCAAATTGTTGACGATCTCCGAGGCGCGGAACGTCTGCTTGGTGATTTTCTCCAGCAGCCCCGCCTTCTGCGGATCGGCTTGCAACTGCTTCGCCAGCATCTGCGTATAGGAGGAGATCACCGCCAGCGGCGTATTCACCTCGTGCGCCACCCCCGCCGCCAGCAGTCCAATCGACGAGAGCTTATCGGCCTGGGTGAGCTGCACTTCAAGTTCAATTCTCTCGGTGATGTCGTCCATGATCACCAGCCGTCCCACCACGTTGAACTTGCGGGTGACCAGCGGCGCCATCGCCACGTTCACGACGCGCGACTCGCCGTTGGGTGTTACCAGACGAAACTTATAAAGATTGTGAATGCCAGGATTCTGCCGAACGCGATAGAACTCCTCTGCGAATGCAGCCGGAAAAACCTCGCTCAAGCTGCGCCCCACCACCTGCCAGCGCGGCTGGGCATACATGACTTCCATCTGCGAGTTCCAGCTCTCGATGCGGTCCTGCAAATCTACCGCCATCACGCCGACATTGATGGATTCAACGATGTTCTCGTTGAAGTCTTTGAGCCGCTCGTATTCGGTCACCTTCTGTTCAAGCGAAGCGTACAGGCGTCCGTTCTGGATCGCGATGCCGATGTAACCTGCCAGAGCTTCCAGCAATTCCACATCTTCGCTGGAGAGGAAGTCGCCCTGCATGGTCTTGCCAAGTCCGAGGAAGGCGATGGTCTTTTGCCGCGCGTGGCAGGGAATGTAGTAGTTCAAATCCAGGCGCGCGATGGCTTCCTGCGCTGCGGCATTCTCGCGGGGCCGTTGGTGCGTATTTTCGAAGAAGATATGTCCGGCCGCTTCCTCAATTCGCGGCTTCGCCAAGAACGATAGGTCAAGACCGGTGACGTGGGCGATTCCGAACAATTTCGAAAGTTCAAAGCGCGATGAGTCGCTGTTGCCGAGGAAAATCGCGATGCGATCGACCAGCAAGGTGCGTGCCAGCCGGTCGACCAGCGACGACAGCATTTTGTCGATGTCGGTCTCCGAACTCAACTCGCGTCCAAACTCGATCAGCGTGCGCCTGTAGTCGTAACCTGTGCGGAAGAAGAACCGGTCCAGCTTTTCCTGAATCCATTTCCGCACCGGATCAAACAACAACGCGGTGACCACGACGGCCACCACCAAACCGTAAGGTCCGGAGCTGGGCACGCGCGTGTGCACCAGCTCGGCAATCGCGGCCACCACTCCGAAGTAGGCTCCCACGATGGCCGCCGCAGCTAGCGTGTACGCCATGCCGCGCTTGAAGATCAGGTCCACATCCATCAGCCGGTAGCGGAAAATGGCGTATCCAAAAGTCAGCGGCAGCAATCCGAGCGACAGCACCGAGACCTTCATACTGAGCGAGGGCATCACTCCGAATAGATAAGGCAGAACATAAAAAAGGGTGAAGGGAGCGATGGCAAGGATAGTGCCGCGCGTAATCCATTTCAGTTGCTGCCGCAGAATTGGAGTCGTAGCGTGGCGGTAGTTGTTCCAAAGCACGGCTGCCGCCGAGACGAAGAAGATCGTCAGATAAGCTGCGTGGATTCGATTCAGATTAAAGAGCAGTGAGTTGCTGGCCTTCACGTACTCAAGAACCAGCAACTGGATGCTGAGAAGAATCGCTCCCGGCAAATACACCATCGGGACCGACCAGCGATGTTTGCGGACAAACTCCTGACGCTCCGGGAAGGTCAATACGAAATGCAGAAACAGCGC
>JBAVAA010000210.1:0-1642 GCA_049585515.1 Terriglobales bacterium
GTTAACAAACTGCACCAGCACTGCCGACGCCCCTCTACGATCGCACGTGCCGAACGTCTAGAATCCATCCCTTTCCAACTCGCGCGACGTCCGTTTTCCACCCGGCGCGATTTCCCCGGGAGGCTGAAGTGATCCCGATTCGCTACAACTTGCGCAGCCTGATGGTCCGACGCGCCACTGCCGCGATGACGGCGTCGGTCGTCGCGCTGGTCGTGATGCTGCTGTTCATCTTGTCCGGATTCGTCGCCGGGCTGCGCGCGACTGTGATGCAAAACGCGCTCCCCGACAACTGGATCGTGCTCAGCCGCGGCACCACCGACGAAGGCAACAGCTTCATCTCGCACGAGCAATACGAGATCGTCAAAAGCCGTCCGCAAATCGCGACGACTGCCGACGGCCAGGCGCTCATCTCGCCGGAAATGATCACCGGCTTCAATGCGAAACCCGACGCGCCGCCTTCCCAATCACTATTCACGATGCTTCGCGGCGTGTATCCAATCGCGTACCAGGTTCACGGCGGCATGCGCCTGGAGAGCGGACGCTGGCCGGCTCGCGGCGCGTCCGAGATGGTGGTCGGCCGCAAGCTCGCCGCGCGCTTCCCCAACCTGGCGGTCGGCAGCGATTTCAAATTCGGACCGAGCACTTTCAAAATCGTCGGCATCTTTTCCGATCAGGACAGCGCGCGCGAGTCTGAAGTGCTTACCGATCTCGGCATCCTGACCCAGGACGTTCACTTCGCCAACGGCTTCGCGGTGCTGCACGTTGTGCTCAAGCCCGGCACGCACGACGACTTCGCCAAATCGCTGACGACCGATTCGCGGGTCAAGCTGGATACGATGTCGGAGCAGGATTTTTACGCCAAGCAGACCGGCTTCGTCGATCAGTTGCGGGCGCTCGGACTGATCGTCGCGCTGATTCTCGCAATTGGATCGGTGTTCGGCGCGATGAACACGATGTATTCCGCGGTCGCGCGCCGCACCAGCGAAATCGGCGTGCTGCGAGTGCTGGGTTTCAGCCGCTCGAACGTACTGCTCAGCTTCGTGATCGAGAGCGTTGTACTCGCGATCGCCGGCGGAATACTTGGCGAGATACTCGGCGTGCTGGTCGCGTATTCGACCGGCCTCAGCAGCCAGCTCATGAACGTCGGCGAGTTCATCTTCAGGTTTAGGCTGACGGTGGGCGCGTTCGTGTCGGGGATGGTCGCTGCGATCCTAATCGGCGCGCTCGGCGGATTCATGCCCGCCTGGCGCGCCTCGCGCATTCGCCTGGTCGAATCGCTGCGGTCGGTTTAGGGGGCGCTATGTTCAACTGGATCAAATTAGTCGAGCGCAACATGCGGCGTAATCTGCGCCGCACGATTCTGACTATCCTCACCATCGCGCTGGCCACCTTCATATACACCGTACTGGTCTCGGTGCCGGCCTCGATGGATCGCGTCGTCAAGGATGCGTCGGGCACGCTCCGCCTCATCATCAACAACAAGACCGCGCCGTGGGAAGATTTGCCCGCGCGCTACTGCGACGACATCAACAAAATGCCGGGTGTCGCCGCGTGCGTCGCGATCACCGGATGGCCGGCGACCTGGCGCGACGTCAGCGACCCGGTCTTCGCGGTCGGCGCCGGCCCCGAGATAGGCGACGTG
>JBAVAA010000211.1:0-4800 GCA_049585515.1 Terriglobales bacterium
CCCTCGGTTTATCAAAGAGTAACTGGCTGCCGTGCGTCCTTGTTCATCGATGACGGCACCACTCCGGCTTTGCCGGTGAGAATCATTGTCGCATCGGGCAGGTGGGATGGAGTGTGATGGGGCGCACACCGTGGTTGTGACGAATCTGGTTGTGGCGAATGCGATCAGGACACACCAAACTGGCAAATTACGGCGTCGTCTTATCCGAGTTAGAATCGTGCGCAGTGGAAAAGAACAAACTCTATTACGGCGACAACTTCGAGGTCCTGCGCCAGAGCAATTCCGCTCCGAGATAGTTTGGAAGCGAAGCAGTGCCCACAGCGATACGAAGCAAGGACTGAAGCACCTCGGCCACATCCACGACATTATCCTGTTCTATGCGAAGGGCGAGGAAGTGATCTGGAATGCGCAATTCACGGCATATGACGACTCGTACGTCGGTCGGGATTATCGTCTCGTTGACGAAGGTACAGGGCGCCGTTTTCGGCGCGACAACCTCACCGCTGCCCGGCCGGGCGGGGATACAGAATACGAGTGGCGGGTCAAGAAACGCGCGGGCATTCGTGAGCGTTGGCTTGCTGATCTCGATGACGAATATCTCAGCCCGAAGTCCGGCTGGGAATATGCGGGGATTGGGCCCTACAGTGGCCGGTATTGGGCATATTCGAAGGACAACATGAAGCAGTTTGCTGTCGAGGGGCGACTTCGGCATACGTTCGACGGGATGCCGGAGTACAAAAGATATTTGGACGAGATGCCGGGCGTCGGCCTCCAGGATATCTGGACTGATCTCACGCCAATTGTTGCAGGAACCGCCGAACGCCTTGGTTATCCCACGCAAAAACCCGAGAGTCTTCTTGAACGCATCATCAAATCCAGTTCCAACGAAGGCGACGTAGTTCTCGACCCCTTCTGCGGATGCGGCACTGCCATCTCTGTTGCACAGCGTCTGAATCGCCGCTGGATCGGTATCGACATCACACATCTGGCCATCGGTCTCATCAGGAAAAGGCTTGATGACGCCTTTGGTGAATCCGTGCGCAGTACCTACGAGGTCATCGGCGAACCGGTTGATCTGCCGGGCGCTCAACGACTCGCGCAGGATGATCCCTATCAATTTCAGTGGTGGGCGCTCAGCCTAGTTGGGGCGTGTCCCACGGAAGAGAAGAAAGGCGCGGACCGTGGCATTGACGGACGCCTCTACTTTCACGACGAAAACAAGAGAGACCGCAGGACCAAGCAAATCATTTTTTCCGTCAAGGCCGGTAAAGTGCAGTCCGCGTATGTGCGCGACTTGCGTGGAGTCATCGATCGGGAGGATGCGCAGATTGGGGTGCTCATCTGCATGGAGGCTCCTACCAAGCCCATGCTTAAGGAGGCTGCGGAGGCGGGATTCTATAAGCCTCCCGGATTGGAGGATCGGTATCCTCGGATTCAGATTCTTACTATTGAAGAGTTGCTGGCGGGCAAGGGCGTGGCTTATCCGCGGCTGCTGGAGGTTACGTTCAAGAAGGCTCCGAAGGTTCGGAAGGCGGCGGAAGAGCAGATGGCATTGGGCGGTGCGGAGATTGACGAGCCGTTTTAGGGAATATGCGGGCGAGGGCGCCGGCGCCACACGGCTAGAATCCCGAGATTGCGACTGCCGTGGAATCCCACCCTTCCGCAAAGTGCGCGGAAGGATGGGGCACCCGCTTGCCTGTTTTGGTTTGAAGAAATCAAAGTCACGGCGCTACAGCGGTGCGGGGAGATGCCCTGACCCTGCATAGTCGGCGCCGGAATCGGTAGGGGTCTTTCGACTGCGCGGCTGCTTCGCTTCGCGGAGCAGCCACTTCGCTCAAGATGACAAGCTATTTTAATTCTACTTTGGCATTAACTCCGCCACCGTTAGTTGATCGGCTTTGCGCAATTCGGGGAAGAGCCACGCCCAGGTGGCGATCACTAACAGGGTTCCTACTCCTCCGAGGACAACGGCTGGAACAGTGCCGAACCATTGCGCGGTTAGTCCGGACTCGAATTCGCCTAACTCGTTCGACACTCCTATAAAGAGCATGTCCACGGCGCTGACCCGGCCTCGCATCTCGTCGGGAGTGGCTACCTGGACGAGGGTGGCTCGGATGATCACGCTGATCATATCGGCGGCTCCGGTGAGGAAGAGCGCGATGAGCGAGAGGATGAGGCTGTGCGAGATTCCGAAAACGATGGTCATCACGCCGAATGCGGCCACTGCCACGAGCATGACCGGGCCGGCGTGCCGGCGGATCGGGCGGTGAGCTACTGCGATGGCCATCAGCGCGGCGCCTACTCCGGGGGCGCTGCGGAGCAGGCCTAATCCCCACGGGCCGGTATGCAGGATTTCTCTGGCATAGATGGGCAGCAAGGCTACGGATCCGCCTAACAGAACGGCGAACATGTCGAGCGAGATGGAGCCGAGAATCAGTTTCTTCTTCCCAATGAAATGAAAGCCCGCTAATACTGTGTTCAGGCTTATTGGCTCTTTTTCGGCGCGTTGTTTTTCTGGCGATGCAGGGCGAGGATGGATGCGCAGGGTCAGGATGGTCGAGAGAATGGAAACGGTGACGGCGATGGCATAGACGGCGCCGGGACCGCGGAACAGCGCATATGCGATCCCTCCGATGGCCGGGCCGGCTATGGTTGCGATCTGAAAGATGCTGGAATTCCAGGCGACCGCGTTCAAAAAATGCTCTTCGGGAACTAGCTGCGGCAGAATGGCACGGCTTACGGGGAAGCTGAAACTGCGAGAGACTCCTACCAGCACCAGAACTACGTAGATCAAGTGAACCGAATGCGGAGCGCGCAAACTGATGGCGAGCAGAAACGCCGAGCAGAGACCATACCCGGCGTAGCAGCAGGTCAACAATTTCCGGCGGTCGAGAAGATCGGCGGCGTGTCCGGCGAAGAGAAAGAGGATGAACCCGGGGGCGAACTGCGCCAGGCCTACGTATCCCAGATCGAGAGGGCGTTTGGTGATTTCGTAGACTTGCCAGCCTACGGCTACGGACTGCATTTCGAGCGCGACTACGATGAGGAAGCGCGCGATGGTGTAGGCGACGAAATTGGGATAGGTGAAGGCTACGCGGCCGGCGAGGCGAGGGTCTTGGGACGTCAGCATTCTTCAATTACTTTGACACAGAATCAAAACCCCTTTGAATCAGCGCCCGTGGAATCCCACCCTTGCGCAAAAAAACGCGCAAGGATGGGGCACCCACTTTTATTGCTCTGCCGGCAATTTACCTTCGGTTGATTAACGAGGCTACGTAGCCGGCTCCGAAGCCGTTGTCGATGTTTACTACGCTTACGTTTGAGGCGCAGGAGTTCATCATTCCCAGCAGCGCGGCCAGGCCTTTGAAGGCTGCGCCGTAGCCGATGCTGGTGGGAACGGCGATCACTGGAACTCCTACCAGGCCGCCCACTACGCTGGGAAGCGCGCCTTCCATGCCGGCGCAGACTACGATTACGCGCGCTTTGGCCAGGGCTCCGCGATGGGCGAGAAGGCGGTGGATGCCGGCTACTCCCACGTCGTAGATGTGTTGGACATTGTTGCCCATCAGTTCGGCGGTGACCACGGCTTCTTCGGCTACGGGGATGTCGCTAGTTCCGGCCGACACGACCACGATTACGCCTTTGCCATGCTGCTTACGGTCGTGTTTGAGGACGATGGCTCGAGCCAGGGGACGGAATTCAGCGCTGGGTATGGCTTCGATGACGGCGGTGTATTGATCTTCGGTGGCGCGGGTGGCCAGGACATTTCCGCCGTGGGCTGCTAAGCGCTGGAAAATTTCGGCTACCTGGTGGGGCGTTTTTCCCTGAGCGAAGATTACCTCGGGCATGCCTTGGCGGAGGGCGCGGTGGTGGTCGAGCTTGGCAAAACCGAGGTCCTCAAAGGGCAGGTGGCGGAGGCGTTCGACGGCTTCGTCAGGCGTGAGCTTACCGCCGCGAACTTGAGCGAACAGTTTTTTCAGCGTTTCGGCGTTCATGGATTGCAGGAAGTCATTGTAGTCGGTGGCAGGTGGCAAGAAAGGCTTAACCACGGAGAGCAGATGGCGATACAGGAAGAAAGTCCTGGGAGGACAGACTTCACCCGACTGGCCCAGAAAACGTCAATTGTTTTCAGTCACTTACGTAGATTACTCCAGTGGTTCTATGGCCCTCGGATAGTTTGCCCCCATCGCCGGCGGGGTCCTATACTAACGGTACTCTGGTGGTGGATTCTCTGGCAGGTGCTCTGGTAGGCAGGCCCGCGAAGCGTAAGTGTGTCTTGCAGTGGGCTTCGTTGGCCAGACTGAACCCTTATGTATAGACGCCTGCAAGTCGCGCTGATGGCCAGCTGGACCGCGATCTCCTTTCTTTCAATCGTGCATTCCACGACGCCGGCATGGGCCCAGTCGATCACTTCGACTACCGACGAATCCGGCCGCACGATCTTTGTTAACGATATGGTCAACGATATGCCTTCCGCGAACCGGAGGACTGAGGCGGCAGCGCCCGCCGGATCCCGGCTCATGTATTGGAGCGTGACTGAGCACCGCTTCAAACCGGTTCCGACCAGTGGAGCGGTGATGCGGGCGGCGCGCTCGGCGGCTTCGGAAGTGAATACGTATCTTGACGGCAGGGCGCAAACACGTCAGACGCTGAACCGCGCCTTCACGCAGCAGGATATCGACGCCGCGATTGAGGCGGCGGCGACGCGGCACAACGTGGATCCAAACCTGGTGCGCTCGGTGGTCAAGGTGGAATCGAATTTCAATCCCAATGCGGTATCGCGCAAGGGTGCCATGGGGC
>JBAVAA010000212.1:0-5418 GCA_049585515.1 Terriglobales bacterium
AGAGGAAGCGAGTCAAGGAAGCGCTAGCTCGCAAACGCAGCCGCAAGAAAGCGCGCAAGGAACAAGACTAGGCAGAAACGGGCCGCTCGAGGAAGGGCGGTCCGTTCCCATCCTGAAACGTTGGAGCAGACGCAGTCCACCGCGTCTCTACAGGGCAATCAATTTCGGCAGGAACAGATCAATCAAGCAGTAACCATACGGCGCACACCGTGTGGCGGGCCGAGTCCAAGGAAAACGCGAGGGGGATGTAAATCTCCTGCCCACGTTGTGAACCGGATCCTTCCCATTCGGGTCTCCCGTGCTGAGCAGGGACGCGAAATGGGAGCGCCTCTTCAATGGAATACCAGGACAAGGTTTTAAAGTGCATCGATTGTGGCACGGAATTCGTGTTCACAGCGGGCGAACAGCTGTTTTTCCATGACAAGCAGTTCAAGAACGAACCCAAGCGCTGCAAAAACTGCAAGGGCAAGCGGGTGTCAGTGCTGGGATCTTCGTCGCACACATCGTCCAACACATCGTCGCGCGGGCAAGCGCACGCCAAGACGGAGACCCGGACGAAGTGTTCACAGTGTGGCAAAGAAACCACGGTACCGTTCCGTCCGACGCAGGGACGTCCGGTGCTGTGCCGCGAGTGCTATCAACAGGGGCGGCAGATCGCAAGCGCCTGATTATTCTTGGACGCTCTAAAGCTGGACGCTCTAAAGCTGGACGCTCTAAAAGTTGGACGCTCCAAAGAAAGATCTCTGAGAACGCTCGCCGAAGGGACAGACTCCCTGGACGAAGCGTGGCCGCCGGGATACTCATCCCGTGCGGCGGGTTTTTTATTGTTTCCTCGATGGCTTCTTCTCGTCGGTGGTCTCTTTGGCAAACCCTGCCCGCTCCGGTTTCACTCAGTTAATATAAGAACGTGACTCGCTTCTACATAGAAAATTTCGGCTGCCGAGCTACGCAAGCCGACGGGGCGGCTCTGGAACGGCAATTTCTGGAGCGTGGACTGGAGCGAGCCGGGACCATTCTCGACGCCGAAATCGTGGTCCTGAATACCTGCACCGTGACCGAGGGTGCAGACAAAGATGCCCGCGCGTCGATACGCCGCCTGCAACGCCTGAATCCCGATTGCCGCATTCTGGTCACCGGTTGCTACGCGCAGCGGGCGCCGGAGGAACTGGCAGCGCTCCCGGGAGTAACTTGGATTGTGGGTAATTCCCACAAGCACCAGGCGGCAGAGATTGCCACATCTCCCACGCGAGGGTTCGTTTCCGTCCAACAGCTTTCCGGCCAGCCAGCGCCGGTCCTACCATTCACCCAAAAGCGCGAAGGAATTGCACACATGGGCAATGTAGTGGTCGGGGACATCTTTGCGCATACCGAACTGCTGGCGGCTCCCGTATTTGAAGCAGCCAACGAGCGGACGCGACCCAACCTGAAAGTCCAGGATGGCTGCGACAACCGCTGTTCGTTCTGCGTGATCCCCTATGTGCGCGGACAGAGCCGTTCGCTGCCCATCGAGCGTGTCATCGCAGAGGTCCACACGCTGGTGGACGCGGGCTATCGCGAAGTGGTGATTTCGGGAATTAATTTGGGCCGGTGGGGACGGGACTTGGAGGAAAGTTCTCGGTTGTCAGTTGTCAGTTCTCAGTTGAAGAGTAACTCCCAACGACTGGAGTCTCTGATTCGCGCTATTCTCGACCAGACATCGCTTCAGAAATTGCGCATCAGTTCGGTCGAGCCCATGGATTGGAGTGATGAACTGATCGAGCTGGTGGCGGCATCCGGACGGATCGCCAAACATGCTCACGTGCCCATGCAGTCCGGCAGCGACGCTGTATTGCGGCGGATGTATCGCAAGTACCGGCCCTGGCACTATCGGGAAAAGATCCTGAAGATTCGATCCGCCATGCCAACTGCCGCCATCGGCGCCGATGTGATGGTGGGGTTTCCGGGCGAGACGGAGGCGGAGTTTGCCGAGACGCGGCACATGATCGAAGAACTGCCCTTCACTTATCTGCACGTTTTCACCTACTCTCCGCGTCCGGGTACACCCGCGGCGGCGCAAGCTGGACAAGTTTTGGTAGCCGTCGCTCGGGAAAGAAACCGCGTGCTCCGCGAAATTGCGTCAAAGAAAAAAGCGGCGTTTCTGCGCTCGTTGATAGGAACAGTGGTCGAGGCAATCACGCTGCAGTCGGGCGCTGCCGGCTTCACCGAGGCGCTGACGGACAATTACCTGAAGATGAAAATTGCCGGACGTCATGAAGCGAACCGGTGGATGACTCTAAACATCGAAGGCGTGGATGGCGAGATCCTCGCAGGGCAACCAGCCGGTATCGTCCGGCTTTTGCCGAGGCAAGTCCCCCTGGCTCTCCGATGATGACTGAGGAGTGCACATACACGAATAATCGCATTGACCTCCAACCCTTTACGGGCTTACCATTACGAAAATCCAGGAATGTGGGAGTGATTTGAACCCATGATACAGTCAGCTTTTCGCTCGGCTCTCTGCTGTTTGATGGTACTGGTGTTTCCGGCGCAAATGATGCTGGCAGCCGACACGGCAGCGGCCATGTTGTACACCAACGGCTCGGCTTGGTTGAACGGCAGCGAAGTGCCGAAATCGGCGGCCGTGTTCACCGGAGATCTGCTCCAGACAAAGCCCAATTCGTCCGCCAGCATTCAAGCCAACGGATCGAACGTCATGGTGCTGGCCGATTCGCTGGTGAAATTCGAGACTCACGGTGTGGAGATTGAGCATGGTGCGGTTCGGGTAACGACTTCGCGCGGATTGTCGGCTCGCGCCGGAGACGTGACGGTGAAACCGGCCGGCGATTCCTGGACCGAATTTCAGGTCACTGACGTAAATGGCCAAGTGCAGATCGCCGCCAGCAAGGGCGACCTGACGGTGCAAGACGACAAGGGAACGACCACCGTTACGCAAGGGCAGCAAACGACCGTTGACGATACCTCGGACACAAACAAAAAGAAAAAGCACCGGCATGGAAACGGCGCGGCGACGGCGGCAACGGGAGGAATCATGAGTTCCACTCCGGCCGTTGTTGGCGGATTAGCTGCCATCGGCGGTGTTACCGTGTGGATGTTGACCCGGTCGACCCAACCGGTGAGCCCGGATTGCCGGACCGTTCCTTGCGATTGATTGGTTACCACTGATTTCTGATTGTGATTTCTTTCCCTGAGTTCCTTCCAGCGCGTTCTGGGGTGGGCGACTGAATCACTGAGTTGCTGAATTAATGTCGCGCTACGTTTCCTACCGAGATTTCGACTGGGTCCTGATGGGCTTTGTGCTGACCATCTGCGCGCTGGGCGTGCTGCAGATCCACAGCGCAACCGAGCACACAAAATTTGCCGGTGCCCATATCAAGCAAATCTATTGGATCCTAGCGGGTGTGGGCGCGATGTTTTTGGTCAGCCTACTCAATTATCAAGCAGTGCTTGAGCAAATCCACTGGATGTACATCGCATCGCTTGCGTCTCTGATTGCTGTGCTTCTTTTCGGTCAGAAATATCTGGGAGCGCGGCGCTGGATCAAAATGCCCGCTGGCGGTCACTTTCAGCCGTCGGAGTGGGTGAAGCTGATTCTGATTCTGGCGGTAGCAAAGTATTTCGCGGATTTGCATGACCGCGAGTTGTCGTGGCCAGACTTTCTGAAAGCGGGCGCAATTGTGGGTGTCCCCATACTGCTGGTGTGGAAACAGCCGGACTTGGGCACCGCGCTGACCTATCTGCCGGTAGCAGTGATGGGACTGTTCTTGGGGGGACTGCGCTGGCGTCAGGCCGGGGTGGTGCTGCTTTTGGCGGCGCTAGCCATGCCCCTGGCCTGGCACCACATGAAGGACTACCAGAAACAGCGGCTGGTCAGCTTCCGCGAGCCGGACGCGGACCCCAAGGGGTCAGGCTACCAGGTCAGCCAGTCGCTTATCGCAGTGGGGTCGGGTGGGATCTTTGGCAGCAGTCAGGGATCGCAGACGAAGCTGGCATTCCTGCCGATTCCCCAGACCGACTTTATTTTTGCCGCTTTTGCGGAGGAACACGGGTTTATAGGAGCTCTTGCGGTACTGCTGTTATACTTCATAGTGCTGATGCGTTTGACCCAGAATGCGCAAACGGCGCCGGATCGTGCTGGGGCATTTCTGGTGATGGGTGTGGTGGCTGTGCTTAGCTTTCACATCCTGGTCAATGTCGGCATGGTGGTCGGCTTTATGCCGGTCACGGGAATACCTCTGCCGCTCATGAGTTATGGAGGGTCTTCCGTTCTTTTCATGTTCTTGGCGCTGGGGATGGTGATGAACGTCCGGATGCGCCGCTTCGTGAACTAAAACGGTTCGGCGGAAGTTGGGGCGCCTTGCTTAACACAGCTGTGCTTAGCATGTTCTGCTTAACATGCTGTGCTTAAAAACAAAAACGGCGCCGCGAAACAAGATTTAGCAGGACAAAGCTTTGCAGAAAAAGATTAGCTAAAAAACAAAATTACGAAGGCCCTCGCGAAAAAGGAGGGCGGAATGCCGGCAGAAGTCGAAGCCGGACAGGATTGAAGCCGGTCAGGCGGGAAACGACCCCCTCAGCGTCAATGCGAGAGAGTGGCCACAGACCTGACAGAAGGCTTAACGCGATCAGTGCAGACGAGGAAGAACAATTCACTGCAGCCGAGGTCCCGGGAAGAAGTAGTTCCTCCTGGCGGCCGCGCCCGCTCCTACCCGGAGCGGCGCTGAACGCTATCGATCCGTTGGTCCGCCTTGCGCTTCTGGTCCGGTAAAGAAAAACCGGAGTAGAAATGAACAAGGAATTGTTTGTATCGACCACCCCCCATGAAACCAAAGTGGGGATCACGGAAGACGATCAGCTCGCGGAAATCTACCTAGAACGGGAAAACGAATACACGTTAGCGGGCTCTATTTATAAGGGTCGGGTGACGCGCGTGCTGCCAGGCATGCAGTCGGCCTTTGTCGACATTGGTTTGGAACGCGACGCATTCCTGTACGTTTCCGATTTCATGGATCTGGAGCAGCAGGATGAGGATCTGGATGAAGCCATTCCGGCAAATCGTCCCGTGACCGAGGCGCGTCCACGCGGCGGTGTAGAAGCCGGCGGTCAACCAGCAAATGGCGATGTGCACGTTGCCGGGGCTGGAAGTGTTCCAGGCGAAGGAATTGCCCCTGGATCGGTTTCTGGAGAAACATCCGTCAACCCCAGCAACAACTCGCGCGACTTTCGCGGACGACGGCGACGGCGCGGACGTCGCGGAGAAATCGGCGACCGGGGCGGACGCGGCGAGCGTCCGGAACGCAGCGAACTTCGCAGCGAACCTCGCAGTGAGATGCGCAGCGAGACGCGCCCCGAAGCGCCAATCGACCACAACGGTGAAGGCGCCAGTGAACCGCGTGAAGCAAGGAACGACCAGGTAAGGAA
>JBAVAA010000213.1:0-1619 GCA_049585515.1 Terriglobales bacterium
GGGTGAGGCTGAGCATGGCTTCGAGTTCGCGCTCGACGCGGTCGGCGCCGGGCTGGTCGGACTTGTTGATGGCGAAGACGTCGGCGATTTCCATGATCCCGGCCTTGATCGTCTGCACATCGTCGCCCATGCCCGGCACGAGAATCACGATGGTGATATCCGCCAGGCGGACAATTTCGACCTCATCCTGTCCAACGCCCACTGTCTCGATCATGATCAGGTCGCGGCCAGAGGCATCGAGGACCATGGCAGCGTCCGCAGTGGCTCGCGCCAACCCGCCAAGTGATCCGCGCGTGGCCATGCTGCGGATGTACATTCCGGGATCGGCGTGGTGATCTTGCATGCGGATGCGATCGCCTAGGATTGCGCCTCCCGTGTAAGGGCTGGTCGGATCGACGGCGATGATGCCGACGGTTTGGTTTTCTTTCCGATAGTGCTTGGCTAGTTGGTCGACTAATGTGCTCTTGCCCGCTCCGGGCGGTCCGGTGAGGCCGATAACTCGCGCTTTGCCCGTGTACGGAAAGAGCGCCTTGAGCAGATCCGACCAGCCGCTGGCGCGGTTCTCGACCCAGGAGATGGCACGAGCCAACGCAAGGACGTCCCCGGAGCGCAAGCGATCGACAAGAGTTGTAGCTGTAAGAACCAAGCAGGATAGTGTAACAACTCGCGCCGATCTGGGTTGATCCAACCTAGCAGCCGGTGGTGGTGCAGTTTGAATCGATTTTGAAAGGGCACGGCTTCAGCCGTGCCGTAGACATCCTATTTTCACCGCGGCTTTAGCCGCTGAGGGACGGCAATTTTCAAACTGCACCACCACCTAGCAGCCCCAGATATCTTTTGACCTCAGCCGCCGAACCCCTTACGATAGGTGGAGGCAGGCCAACATGGATATGATCCCACTCAAACCCGAGCGTAAGGCGCAACTGGAAGCGTACGCCGAACGGCGCGGCCAGGATCCTGCCTCCGCGCTCGACGATGCTCTTGCCGCATATCTGGAGTGGGAACGCCAAGACTTCGCAGAAGCTGTCGAAGGCGTCCGTCGCGGCTACGAGGATGTAAAAGCCGGGCGTACCAGACCCGCCACCGAGTTTCTCGCCGACCTGCGCCGCAAGCATGACCTTCCGCGTTGAGACGACAGCAGCAGCCGAACAAGACGCGGATGCAATTCTGGAATGGCTGTTGTCGCAGCATGCGGAGACAATGGCATGCGCTGGTTCCTGGCCCTGCAAGATACCATCGCATCGCTTGCTGAATTTCCAGGGCGTTGCCCGCTAGCTCCGGAGAACCCGGTGTTCCCTTTTTGAAGTGCGCCATCTACTCTATGGCAACGCACCGCACGTGTATCGGATTCTTTTCACGATTGAGGACGAAACGGTGTACGTCCTACAGATCCGCCACGGCCGCCGTCAACCGCTCAAGCACTAACTAATGTTCATCGGACCTCAGTCCCCAATCGCGCTCGGATGCTTGGGCTGATACAGTCCGATCTTCCCGCCGCCAGGCAGCGAGATCGTGGTCAGACTGCCCCAGCGCTCCTCCGTCACGGCACCGCACTTCACTTTCATAGCTTCTAGCGATCCCATGGTCGCTTTCAGGTCGTCGCACATGAAGTACAGCTC
>JBAVAA010000214.1:0-3745 GCA_049585515.1 Terriglobales bacterium
ACCGGCTCAATGTCGTCCCAATCGATATTCCGCCGCTGCGCGAACACAAAGAAGATATCCCCGGGCTCGCGAATCTGTTTCTAGCGCGCTTCGTCAAAGAGTCCGGGCGACCCGAAATCATCACCGGCATATCGCCTGCTGCCATGCAGCTTCTGACCGGCCACTATTGGCCCGGCAATGTGCGTGAACTGCAGAACGTCATCGAACGCGCTAGCGCGCTGGCCGTGGGCAAGCAGTTGGAAGCCGACGACATTCAGCTCGACGCGCCCCGCAATCGCAGCGGCGCTTCTGGAGATCGCTTTCTCCCGGAAGGCATGACGCTCGACCAATGGGAAGACGAAATGATCCGCGAAGCCTTGAAGCGCGCGGGCGGGAACAAGTCGCAGGCAGCGCGCATGCTCGGTCTGTCGCGGAATGCCCTGCGCTATCGCTTATCGAAGATCGGGATCGACGACAATGACGGTGAGTAAGTGACTATCAATGACCAGCGTCAGAATCGATAAGTGGCTCTGGGCCTCCAGATTCTTCAAGACCAGAGCCATGGCCGCGCGAGCCTGCGAACTGGGCAGGATTCAGTCCAACGACCAGCCCGCCAAGCCTGCCCGCGAGGTGCGCATCGGAGACATGCTGCGAGTGAGTAACGAGGGCGGTGAGTTTCACATAGAGGTGTTGCTCTTGAGCGAGGTGCGCGGCCCGGCCTCGATTGCGCAAACGCTTTACCGCGAAACAGACGCGAGCCGGGAGCAGCGCCTGAAGTTGGCGGAGGAACGGCGGGCGCTCAGGCAGTTTGAACAATTGCCGCAGGGCAGACCATCCAAGCGCGATCGGCGGCACATAATCCGGTTCCGCGGAAGAGTCTGACTCTCGATTGAAAATGGTTCGACTCTCCAAGATTCTCCATCGGCCAGCCTGGCCGAAAAGCACCACCCTGGTGGAACCGGGCCACCGAAGCGCCGCCGATTCGCGACTCTCGATCCTGTTATGTCTTTCCTAATTTGCTCATACTCAGACGCTTAGCTGAATCAGGGCGCATTGCCCGACATTGGCACTCGGCCTGCATCCCTGGAGATAGAGTTTTGTCCCAGATTCTTCGATCGAATCCGCGTGGAGACCTTATGAAATTTAAATTAATAGCGGCACTCTTAGGATTGACGATGGCGATCCCAGGCGCCGTCATTGCTCAGAACGGCCCTCAGGACGGACCTCAGAACGACCCTCAAAACCAGGACGATCAGGCGCCCGATCAGTATTCGAAGCCGTCGCCGAACATTCAAGCCCCGATGCGCGGTCCCAACGATCAGGGTCCCATGGATGAAGATATGCCGGACCAGGATTCAGCAATCGATCAACGGTCGATGAATCCGGCGCCCTCGGGTCCCAACGGTCCCAGTAATTCCAGCAATCCAGGCCCCAGTTACAACACACCGGCTCCGGTCGAAAATAACGGGGTAGGACGCATCAGTTTGATTCATGGCGACGTTTCGACGCAGCGCGGCGACTCAAAGGATTGGTCGGCAGCGGCCTTGAACGCTCCCGTGCTGGCTGGCGACCGGGTTTCCACGGGCGACAAGGCACGCACTGAAATTGAGCTCGATTACGCCAACACGCTCCGGCTGGCCGAGCATACGGAGGCCAACATCACGCAGCTGACGCGCTCGCAAATCCAGATTCAACTCGGACACGGAATGGCCAACTACGCCGTGTATAAGGACAGCGATGCGGACGCGGAAATCGATACGCCCAACGTAGCCATTCGCACTGAGCGGCGTGAATCCAGTTTCAGAATTCTAGTTACTGCCGACGATCACACCGAAGTGCTCGTCCGCAGAGGCGAAGTCGAAGTCACGACTCCCCAGGGCGGCACGCGCGTCGGACAGAACCAATTCATCACCATTCAGGGCAGCGGAGCGGACGCACAATACAAAATTGGCGAAGCTCCGGCTCGCGATGATTTTGATCAGTGGAACGCCGATCGCGACAACATGATCCGCAACTCGATCGCGCGCAAGCACACCAACGACTACTACGTGGGAACCGAAGACCTGGATAACCACGGCACGTGGTCGGAAGTTCCGGATTACGGTCCAGTGTGGCGGCCCGACGAGCCCGCCGGCTGGGCCCCGTATCGCGATGGCCGTTGGGTCTATGAACCATATTGGGGATGGACCTGGGTTTCTTACGATTCGTGGGGTTGGGCTCCTTATCACTACGGCCGTTGGATGTACCTCAACGGCGGTTGGGGATGGTGGCCAGGCCCCGCGTATGGATATCCGTTCTATCGTCCGATCTGGGCGCCGGCCTATGTTTCGTTCTTCGGACCCGGTTTCGGAGTCGGCTTTGGGTTTGGCTTCGGCATCGGCTGGCTTCCGCTCGGTCCTGGCGACTTCTTTCATCCCTGGTGGGGACGGTGGGGCGGCGGCTTTGGCTATGCCCGTTTCGGCGAATTCAATCGCGGTGGATTTGCTCCGCTGCGCGCCGGTTCGCGATTTTCAAACGTGAATCTGGCGATGCATGACGCGAACTTCCGCGGCGCGACCGGTGCTTCCAGCAGGGATTTCGGCACCGGCCACATGAACGCTCGCGCTGTGGGCCACGCGGAGATGCAGAACGCCCGTTTCAATACCGGAAGATTGTCGGTGACTCCGGGCCGGGAGAGTTTCTCGGCCAGTGGACGAGCGGCAGCCCCCTCGACGAGAAGCAACATATCGCCGAACCAGCACTTCTTCTCGGCCCGGGCGGCGAGCCACACGAATGCGTCGATGAACGAAAGATCGGCGAATGGAAGGTCGACGACTGAAAGGTCGACGGAAGCGCGAAGCAACTCGAATTTCGGATCGGCATCCAGACCCGGTAGCTCAGGCGGATCGTTATCCGGACGATCAATGTCCGGAAGCTCAATGTCCGGTCACGAGGGCGGCAACAGCGTTGGCTGGCAGAAGTTCTCGCCAATGTCTCCGCGGTCGTCTTCTGAGACCAGCCGGATGGGCGAGTCAGGTGGCACCCGCGGCTCGATGGGTGGTTCTTCGGCAGGCCGTCCGTCCATGGGTGGTCCAGAAGGGCGCGGCAGTTACGGGTCGCCGCGCAGTTCAGGCCCACAAGGCCGAAGCTATGGTGGAGGCAGCTACGGTTCACGCCCCTACGGCGGAGGCGGATATTCCCGTCCCCCACTCAACATGCGGCAGCCGATCGCCACTCCGCGCTCCTATGGCGGACGCTCGGCCCCGAGTTATGGCGGAGGACGTTCTGCTCCCAGCTTTGGGGGCGGCCATTCTGCGCCCAGCAGCCACGGCGGTGGTGGATCCTCCCACGGAGGCGGCGGATCGCACGGCGGTGGTGGCTCGCACGGTGGAGGTGGCGGCAGACATGGGCGGTGACATAGAAATTGCGCTGGGGCTTTTCCCGGCGTAGCAAGGCAGCAACACTCTACCCAGCAGTGAGACGGGCGCACGCGCTCGTTTCACTGCTTTTTTATTTGGACGCTACCCAGCGAACGATTGGATATTAAGATCGTGTGGCCGAAGCGCGTGGAGTCGAACTTGGCAAGAAACGCCGTCACGAAGGTGCAGTGGCGGCGAAACTTACGCTGCGCCGGCTCTCTTAGGCGCTGGCTTGGCCTTTAGAGTCTCGACGTAACAGTCCTCGTGAACCGCTTCCCCGGCCTCATTAGTCTTCGCAGTTGTCAGCTCGACGTGTTCGTGGCAGATCGGGCAGATTGGGAAGCGCGAGCGGACCGGCATCGCTATAG
>JBAVAA010000215.1:0-14520 GCA_049585515.1 Terriglobales bacterium
CCCTTAGCGACGCCCTCAGGGATAATCGACGGAGCAATTGTACTGCCCGCCCTTATACCTGTCGCACGACCTCTTCGCGCGCTTCCAATTCTTCCAGCAGATCCCGCAGCGTTTGCAGAATTCCCTCGGCGCTGTTGATCTTGATCGTGAACTTCAGCGTCCCGTCCGGACTGAATTGCGTGCCGCGCTGCGACGCCACAAAGCGCGCCAGTTTCTCCGCATCAATCGCCGCCGTCTGGCTGAACTTGATGTTCACAAATTCGCGCTTGCGCTCAATCGCGGTTGCCCCGACGCGCATCGCTTGCAGTTTCAGTGCGGCGTAATCCAACAAATTGCGGACGGCGCGAGGCGTCTCTCCGTAGCGATCGATCAGCTCCGCGCGCACGTCGTGCAACTGCGACTCGGCCTCAACTCCCGCGACTCGCTTATACATGCGCAGCCGCTGATTCTCCTCTTTGATGTAATCGGAGGGAATACGGATGTTCAGTCCAAGATTTAGCTGAATCTCCGTGACTTCAACGCCCGCTTCACCCTTCATCTCGCGGACGGCACGCTCGAGCATCTGCGTATACAGTTCGAATCCCACGGCTTCGATGTGGCCGCTCTGCTCGCCGCCCAGCAGATTGCCCGCACCCCGCAGTTCGAGATCAAGCGCAGCGATCTTGAAGCCGGCCCCGAGATCGGAAAATTCCTTGAGCGCGGCCAGCCGGCGTCGCGCGATCGGAGTCAACTCGACTTCGGACGGCAAGAGGAGGTATGCATACGCACGCCGATTCGAGCGGCCCACGCGCCCTCTAAGTTGATAAAGCTCCGACAGACCCAGCCGGTCGGCCCGATTGATCAGGATCGTGTTGCAGAGCGGAATGTCGAGCCCGTTTTCGATAATCGTGGTGGAGACCAGGATGTCGGCTTCGTGATGCATAAACTTCAGCATCACTTTTTCCAATTCCCCTTCTCCCATCTGCCCGTGGCCGACCGCGATGCGGGCGCTCGGAGCCATGGTTTGAATCTTGGCTGCGATCTCCCAGATTGTGTCGATGCGGTTGTGGACGAAATAAACCTGGCCGCCGCGGTCGAGTTCCTGTTCGATCGCCGACTGGATGAGCTTTTCGTCCCAGTTCGCAACCACCGTTTGAATGGCCATGCGATCTTTGGGCGGCGTTTCGATCACGCTCATGTCGCGCAGTCCCACCAGCGACATATGCAGAGTGCGCGGAATCGGCGTCGCCGACATCGTGAGCACGTCCACTTCCGTGCGCATTTGCTTGATGCGTTCTTTGTGGCGGACGCCGAAACGCTGCTCTTCGTCCACTACCAGCAGACCAAGGTCGGCGAACTTCACGTCTTTCGACAGCAGGCGGTGGGTGCCGATCAGGATGTCCACTTTGCCCGCTTCGACTCTCTGCAAGATTTCTTTGACCTGCTTCGGCGACCGAAAGCGGCTGATCATTTCGACGGTCAGCGGAAAGGGCGCGAATCGCTGTTTGAAAGTTTCGAAATGTTGGAAGGCTAGCACCGTCGTAGGCGCGAGGACGGCGACTTGCTTGTTGTCGCTGAGGGCCTTGAAGGCCGCGCGCATGGCGACTTCTGTTTTGCCGTATCCCACGTCACCGCACAGCAGTCGGTCCATGGGTAGCTGCGATTCCATGTCGCGCTTCACGTCGGCGATGGCCTGCGCTTGGTCGTCGGTTTCGCTAAATTCGAACGAATCTTCGAACTCTTTCATCCACTCGGTGTCGGCCGGAAAGATGTGACCGCGTGCGGACTGCCTTTGCGCATAGAGCTTCAGCAGTTCGTCGGTCATATCCTTCATCGCCTTGCGCACGCGCGCTTTGGTCTTGCCCCAGGCAGCGCTGCCGAGGTGATTCAGGACCGGCCTCGCGCCCTCCGACGAGCGATATTTCTGGACCAGATCGAGGCGCGTGAGCGGAACATAGAGCCGGGCGGCGTCAGCGTACTCCAGCAACATAAACTCCGCCGTTCCGTCGCCCTGATTGATTTCCTTCAGCCCGTGATACTGCCCGATGCCGTGCTCCACGTGGACAACGTAATCGCCCACCTGCAAATCGCGGAAGTCGGAAAGAAATGCAGAGACCTTGGATTTCTGCCGCTGCGGACGTGCGGCCACCAGGTCCGATTCGTCGAACAGATCGCGCGCGCCAAAAATCGCCAGGTGCGCTTGCGGCAAAACGAAGCCGTCGGGAAGGTAAGCCTTCAGAAGCGTAGTGGTGAAAACGTCGCCGGCAAAGTAAGAAGTTTCATCGGCATAGCTTTCGCCGCTGCGGGTGCGGCTTCCGAGACGATACGAGACGTTGTACTCAGTGAACATGTCGGCGAGGCGCTCAACTTCTCCCGTGTTGGGGACGGCGAGAACCACCTGCGTGCCGCCGGCCACCATTTTCTGAACTTGCTCGATCATCGCCGGAACAGCGCCATGGAATCGTGTCGTCGGTTGCGAAAGAAAAGCAGCTTCGGGTCTATTTTCTGGAGACTCGCCAGCTTCGCGCGCCACCGCCAGATATTCGAAATCGGCACCGGGCAGCGCCGCCGTTTTTTCGCGCCAGACTTCCGGCGTCACATAAAGATCGGAAGGACGCACCAGATTTCCCACGCCGCTACGTTCGTGCGCTTCTTCGATGCGTGCCCAGACTTTGTCGAGCTCGAGAGCCAGGGCTTCGGGTTCGTCGAGAATCACCCGCGCATCCGGCAGCAGGCCGAAGATGCTGCGGTCGGCGCCCGCCACCGGAGCGTAGAACTCCCACCCCGGAAAGACTCCCGCGCCGGAATCGCGCACGGCTTGTTCCACCACTTCGGGCGATCCCGTCATCCGCTTCCCAGAGAGCCGCGCGTGGATCGAACCGAGCAGTTCTTCGGTCACCGGCGTTTCCGTCAGCGGCAGAAGCAGCGCTTCATCGACTGGATTGGAAGAGCGCTGACTCGCCGGATCGAACTTGCGCATCGACTCGATTTCATCCCCGAAAAACTCGACCCGCACCGGCCGGTCCGCTTCCGGCGAATACACATCCAGGATGCCGCCGCGAGCCGCGTACTGTCCGGGCATTTCCACCACATCGGTTGTGGAGTAGCCAACCGTGTTCAGGTGCTCGAGTAGTTTCTCCAGATCGAAACTCTCGCCGCGCCGCAAGATCCGCGCCAGGTCGGCATAGTACTCGGGAGAACGCAGAAGAATCGTGGTGGCACTCACCGGTGAAATTACGATCGCCGCGCGTCCGGTCGCGATCTTCCACAGCGCGGTAGCGCGTTCTTCCTGAATTTCCGGATGCGGCGATAGATTCTGGAAGGGAAGCACATCGCGCGCCGGCAGATTGACGATCGTGTCCGGATCCGCCGCTCCCGTCAGTTCGCAGAAGGCACGCAACACCGGCAGCAAATCTTCGGCGGCGCGGTTATCGGCCACCACCAGCACAAACGGACGCTCGACCGTGCGTCGAAGCAAAACAACGATCAGGGCTTTGGCCGCAGAGGAGAGTCCAGTAACACTCATCCGCCCCGCGCTCTCCCGGAGGTGGGAGGCGGCACGTGCGAAGGCAGGTAATTGTTCCACCTCCGCGAAAATTTCGCGGACGAACGGCAAAAGCATTCCCTTTGATTCTACCAAGTCGGACGCGAGGGTCGCAGGGGAAGCAAAAGCCCACATGCGAAGCGACAACTATTTCTTGTCGCTATCCGCCTTCTTGTCCGGCGGAGCTGGCTGCGGCGATTGCTGCTGTTGGGCCAGAGCGGCATCCACGCGCTTTTTGAAATCACCTTCGTCGTTGTGAGCAAGTCCGCTGAATGCGGTCTGCACCTGCATCTCGCAAGCGTCTCCCTTTCCGTTCAGCACAACGGAGTTGATCCGCTTCCCGCCGAGCGACCCACCGATGACGAATGAGGCCGTCATTTCGCTGTTGTCGATGCCCAGTATCCCGTATTTCCCCGAGTTGCGCAGGGTATCCTTTACGGCGGGCCACAGTACGCTGCAAGACACCGAATAATTCTCCTTGTGCGTCTTTGCAAGAGCCGGTCCGGCAACGATCAACAACAATAGACCCACCACTGCGAATCGCTTCATGGCAATCTTCCTTTCTTTAAGGGGCGTTATCTTACCACCTCGCGTTCGCGTGCGCAGTAACCTCACTCACACCTTCTTGACATTCCACTCGTTTTTTATCCTCGCAGCAGCGGCCGCGTCAGGCACGTCGGCCCGCCGCCTCCGTTAATGCAGATCTCCGATCCTGGAAACGTGCGCACCTCAAAGCCGGCATCGCGCATGCGTTGGTTTGTCTTGGCATTCTCCTCAATCGCACTTAGCTGTCCTTTGCCCAAAGCAAGCACATTGCAGGCGAGCGTGTCGCGTTCGCTGTACTCAATCTCAATCAGCCGGAATTCTCGCTCCCTGAGCAACTCAACGGTCTCAACTGCCAGCCATGGCAAATCCACCAGAATGGTCTGCTCATCGAGCACGCTCATTAGCGACATCAGATGCAGACACGCAGATGGCCCAGATCCGTAGGGCAACGGCGCCGATAACACTTCCACATTTTTGGGGGAGAGCAACGCCCGCATTTGCGCGATCCCAGCTTTGTTGGTTCGATAGCCGTCGCCGACCAGCAGGGTCTGTGAATCCAACCACACTACATCGCCGGATTCGGAGCAACCGGGCGGTTTGATCTCGCCAAACACTGGAACGCCCATTTGCCTGTAAGAGTCGGCATGCGCTTGCGCCTCGACAACGCGATTCTGCTTTCCTGGATTCATCAGGACGAGACCATAATCGGTGGCCAAAGAAGCGTCGTGCGCATAGACCGCATCGAGAGTCAAAGATTCCGTCGCGGGCAGATACATCACCTCGACACCGGCCTCGCGCAGCAGACCGCACAGAATTTCGTGCTGTCGCTGCGCCGCCGCGAAATCAGGACGGTGGTGAAATCCAAGCTCACGCCATTCGTCCACCTTCCCTACCTCATCCCAGCCGGCGCTTGCCGGAGGACACACCAGCACCCGAAGCAGTTCGCCCGCCATGGAATGTCCGTTGAAATTTTCGGGATGCGTAAGATCGGGTACCAGAAGCATTTCGGTCACGATAGTACTCTCGCAGGGACGGTTGGGCCGGCGACATCCGGCTTTTTTGCAGCCAGCTAAGAATTTAAAGAAAGGCATCGGCGAACGCAATGCGTTGGCAGGTGTTAACGCGCACAAAAAACAAACCTCGGATGTTTCGCTTCCTCGGCCACGCGCCGTAATCCCTGTTAATCACTTGCCTAAATCCCTGCCCGTGATATACATATCAGCGGTATTTCCCGACACCCGTGCTGGACGTTCTGATAGCTGGCCCTAAACCGTGCCGTTGGATTCGTTTTTCCGCAACCTCGATGTTGCGGAAAGCAGGAGCCCTATGAAAGCTGAGCTGCGTCTGCTCTGTTCCGCATTCCTCTGCCTGTTCATCAGTCAATTTGCTTTTGCCCAGGGCGCCGCGACCGGTGATCTCCACGTCACAGTAAAAGACCCGAAGGGAAACGCTGTGACCAACGCCACTGTCACCGTGCGCGATGTCGCCAAGGGCCTGGAGCGCGCCGGCAGCAGCGATGGCGAGGGTGGCTATAGTGTGCGTCAATTGGCCCCCGGTTTTTATACGGTCACCGTGAACGCGCCCGGCTTCACTAAGGCCGAAGCCAGCGGTGTTGCCATCACTGTTGGAGGCATGGTCGAGTTGCCCGTCATTGTCACCGTTGCGGGAGGCAAAGAGGTCGTCGAAGTCACCGCGCAAGCGGAGCTCGTCGAAACCTCGCGCAGTTCCACCACCGACACTATCGGCGAACGGCGTATCGACAATCTGCCCATCAACGGCCGCAACTACATCCAGTTCACACTCACCGATTCTCAAGTTGTCCGCGATAACGCGCCCAACACGGGAGCGGCCCCCACCTCCGGCCTCAACATCAGCGGCCAGCGCGCCCGTTCCAACCTGGTCAACGTGGACGGCGCCGATGCCACCGACAACTCCGTCAATGGCGTCCGCTCCACCGTGTCGCAGGAAGCGGTGCAGGAGTTTCAGATCATCACCAACAGTTACGCCGCCGAATATGGACGCGCCTCGGGCGGCGTAGTCAACATCATCACCCGCTCCGGATCGAACGACTTTCATGGCGACGTTTATGGATACCTCCGCAATCGCAACTTCCAGGCCGTTAATCCCTTCAGCACAACGCCCAATCCCGCTTACACGCGCGTGCAAGCTGGCGCAGCTTTCGGTGGCCCTATTAAGAAGGACAAGACGTACTATTACTTTTCCTACGAAGTCACGCGACGGCACGAAACCGGGTTTTCAAGCATTGGGCAGGACTGCCAGGCTGCTAACAGCCAAACATGCTTCGGACTGATTCCATTCCCGCTCGGCCCCGGCGCCAATGTGCTGCTAACTTCCGATCAGATCGCGTTTCTCACCAACCCGGCCGTTCAAGCGACCGAAGCGGCCAGTGCCCTTTATGCCGGCGAGGTGCAGCAGTATGTGGGTCTCGCTGGTGCGTCCTCAGGTCAGGCCATCAACGGTGCGTGGCCCGCAGCCTTAACCGGCGGGGTTCCGGGACTGGGCGGGTTCCCCACCACGTGCAGTACCCCTGGAAGCTGTTTTGTACCAGGTTCTTTTCAGACGCTGGCCTCGCAGGAGGGCAACTTTCCGGTGTTTGAAGGCACCAGTCTGTATTCGCTTCGCATCGATCACAATGTAAGCAACCGCAACCGGCTGACGCTGCGTATTAATGCAAGTCCGAGTACGGTTACAGGAATCGAAGTCAGTGGGCAAGATCAGCCGTTTGGCCAGAACGCGTTCTCGAGGACTTCGCAACAGACTTATCGCGATGTGGCAGGGGTCGTGCAGGATACCTGGACGCTCGGCGATAACAAGGTCAACGAATTCCGATTCCAGTACGCACGCCGCGGCTTGTCGTACTTCTACAACAAAGCGCTTCCCGGAGGTTCCGACCCGGCGGTGAATATTCCCGGTTTCGCCTATTTCGGACGCGAACCTTATTCTTACATCCAGCGCGTCGAAAACCGCTATCAGTTTACGGACAACTTTTCCTGGACGCGCGGGCGCCACGACACCAAATTCGGCGGCGACTTAAACTATCTGCCGATCACAGCGACGTTTACCGTGAACTACGGCGGTGTGTATGACATCGGGAGCATTCCCGCGTCCGAAGTTGCCCTTTTCGGATTTGTTAATCCAGCCCCAGGCACGCTGCCCGACTTCCCCGGATTGTCTGCTGTCCAGGCTTACGGGGCAGGCCTGCCCGGAGATTACATTCAAGGTCTCGGCAGTCCCAGCGATTCGTTCCACAACATCCCGCTGGGTCTTTTCTGGCAGGACAGCTGGCGCGTGCGCCACAACCTGACGGTCAACTATGGTGTTCGCTATGACGTCGAGTTCCCACCGAAATTCAAACCGCCTCAAGGACTGGCTCTGCCGGCCTACCAGCAGTTAGGGCTGCAGAAGGGAATTCAGACGGATAAGAACAACTTCCAACCTCGAATCGGTATTGCGTGGGATCCCAAGGGCGATGGAAAGACAGTCGCCAGGTCCTCATATGGAATCTTCTACGACCATCCTTTGCTGGGCCTGTATTTCCTGGGCGATGCCTCGGACGGCTCCAGCAGCGGTCAGCTGGCCTTTGGCGGCACCGGCCTTTGCAGCGGCGGTTCCGGCGATCCGAGCAATTTGAATGCCTGGCCGATCTTCCAGGGGCTGATTCCCTCCGCCAGCGGCTCGGTTGCTTCGCCGTGCTCGCCCACAGCTAGCCCCGCGGTCCTCGCGGCGTTGAACTACTCGCCCAATCAACAGCGCTTTTCTTGCGCCACGGGGGATCCGAGCTGCGGCGTGAGTACGAATTCGATTTTCCTCAATCAGAGCTATCTCAACCTGGCTGGTGGGACGTTCCTGCCGGTCGGCTTCCAACCTTTCGGCTATCCGCAGTCCAAGAATTTCGTTTACGCCTACTCGCAACAAGTCAACCTGACCCTGGAACGCGATCTCGGCAATGGCTTCGCGCTCAGCGTCGCTTACAACCTTAACCTCGGCCGACACCTCAATCGTCCAATCAACGCCAACACCATTCGCGGAGACCTAATGACCGCCAATTTCGAGGCAGCAGCTTACGATGCGAAGAACAACGTAATCCCAGGCCGCTCCGTTCCGGCCAGCCCGTTCTCGGTCAGCGGGTGCAATCAGCCGGGCGATCCGCTGCCTTACGTCGATCCCTCGCTGACGAACTTCTTCCGCCCCGGCGGACTGAACCCCTCGATTGTCCCCGCATTCTACTTGAGCGGCCAAGCCAACTGCGTCGCGCAAGCGCAGGCCCTGATTTCGACTCTTCCCGGCTTCAACTCAAAGTGCAATCCCGCGCCTCCAACCTTCGATTACACCAACTGCATTCCCTTCGGCGACATGGACGCCAACTATTCCAACGGCACGTCGAATTACAACGGGCTGACCGCGAATCTTCGCAAGCGTTTCAGCTCGCACTACGAATTCCTTGCCTCCTATACCTGGTCGCATGCCATCGACGATTCCACCGACCTGCAATCCACGCTAACGCCGCAGGATAGCTATTTTCCCAGGGCCGATCGGTCGACTTCCACCTTCGATCAGCGCCATCGCTTCGTATTCAGCGGCGTTTACCAGACGGGCAAGCTCAGCGGCGAGGGGTTTTCCCGAAGGCTCTTCAGCAACTGGACATTCGCTCCGCTGATCGAACTCAGTTCCGGACGGCCGTTCAACATCATCACCGGCAATGGCGACAACCTTCAATTGTCTTCCTTGACCGGACGGCCGAACGTCGTCCCCGCCAACACACCCGTGGATGGCTGCGGCAACGCGGCGCTGCCTTCGAAATACTCGCCGACCGGATACTTCCAGGAACCCTGCATTCTGGATTGGAACGGTCAGATCGGTCTCTCTGGCCTGCTCTCGATCGATGGCAACCTCGGGCGCAATGCGGCCGTCGCTCCGTGGACGGTCTTCAACGATCTGCGCGTCTCGAAGCGCCTCTACTTCGGCGAGCGCTTCAACCTGGATCTAATCGCCGACATGTTCAACATCGCCAATGTGTATAACGTGGCCGCAGTGAGCCCGTTATTTACCAACGCTGGGCAGGCTACAGCGGCCTATGATCCGCGGCAGTTCCAGTTTGCCTTGAAGTTGAATTGGTAGAATCAGTCATCAGTCTTCAGTCTTAGGGATCTGCGCAAGGACGACGAATGGGCGCTTCAGGAGGCTTCGCATCGGGACATCGCTTGCGCGATGTCATAAGCTCACCAAAATCGACTGCCACTCCAGGGGCTGAACACACAAGTCGGCCATTTCTCGCGGTTAGCTTGCTTGCGCTCTTATCTTCCACTTGCGCGCTTGGCGACAGCGGGGCTGCTATTTACAAGGAGCATTGTGCGGCCTGCCACGGCTCGAACGGAGCAGGCGATACGATGCTCGGCAGGAACCTGAAGCTGCGGTCACTGGCATCCGCCGAAGTGCAACAACAGTCTGACGGCGATCTTGCCCGCATCACCAGCAAAGGCAAAGGCAAGATGCCGGCTTACGACCGCAAACTCTCGAAGGATCAGATCGACAACGTGGTGAAGTACATCCGTTCACTGAAAAAATAGAAAGACAAAAGACAGAAGAAAAGCCGCAGCGTCATGCGGCTGTCCTCCGTGTCATCTCTTCGCAGCTTTTCGGCGGATTACTGGTGTTTGTCTTTCGCGATGCTCCTGCTGATCCGGTTCTGCTGGCGGTTAATCCGTTTCTGTTCGGCCTTGGTCAGATGGCCGTTATGCTCCGCCATATCTTTATTTTCACGATTCTGGACACTGGTCTCGCGCTTCTCCAGGTTGGAGGCCTGCTTCGAGTTCAGAGAGCCGGTCTTGATGCCATTGCCGATGCGCCGTTGCTGGTTTCCTTCGCGGCCGTTTACCTGATTCACGCGTGGATGGCCAGGATCAACAACGCCAGGTCCCGCTCCGGAAGTAGTTGAGTTTTGAGCAGAGGCGGAACCGGCAAGCATAAGTCCCGCGACTGCCAGAGTTACCAGTGAGTTAGTTAATTTGATGTTCATGTGGATAGAAACCCCCATCGAAGAGGTTAGTTGTGCTGGATCCAGATGACGAGGTCACCGCGGTGATAGCCCGCTAGTCACAGAATGGCTGCTCTATTCTTTGAAGCGGAGGGGTTACCCCTCCCCCCCCCCGTTTTGCGCAAAGTATTCAAAAATAAGGGCTTACTTGCAAAGTATTCCGCAATAAGGACTTAGCTTTACTTTCCCGACTTACTACCAATTTATTGTTGGAGTTACTACATGGGTATTCGAAAAAAATCAATACACCTAACCTTTAGAATCATAGATGTAGCGAAAAAATCCTTTTCAAATCTTTAGGTTTGAAGGAGTTATTCGTAAAATGTTCTGCAATAACGAGTTAGTTCCAAAGCCGCTCTCAAAATGTTATTGGGGCAGCTTCGAGGTGCGTCTTAGTGAGACGAACACATCTCGAAGCTGCCCCAATGAGATCTCTATCTTCGCGCCGGCAGAGTTATAAGTCAATAAGTTTCTCGCCGACCGGTGTGATGAAAAATCGCCGGGTTCTGTTTCGGCTGATCGAACACCCTTGGCGGCTCCGATTTTTTCCACAGGGCATCTCAAGAAAATCTAGCCAAACCGAATCCACCGACATCCAATGCTCTGAATGGAGGTCAATATGTACGTCGTTCTAGGAGCAAGCGGCAACACCGGACACGTCGTGGCAAAAAATCTTCTTGCCCGCGGCCAGAAAGTACGGGTCGTCGGCAGAAACGCGGCTCATTTGCAACCTTTTGCGGCAGAAGGCGCGGAGATATTTGTCGGCGATGTCACCGACGCGTCGTCTTTGACGAAGGCCATGGATCGGGCCGATGCGGCCTACGTCATGATTCCACCTAACCTGACCAGCAACGACCCACGCGCTTTTCAGGAGCGCGTCAGCGATGCAATCGCAATCGCAATTCAAAACTCAGGGATCAAGAATGTTGTCGCGCTCAGCAGCATTGGGGCCGATAAACCGAGTGGAACGGGGCCAATTGTCGGCCTTCACAATCTGGAACAGAAACTCAACAAGATCGGCGCAACGAACGTGCTCTACCTGCGCGCCGGTTACTTCATGGAAAATACACTGCCGCAAGCCGGCGCCATTCGCATGGCGGGCAGCGCGATCGGCCCAATTCGCGGCGATATTAAACTGCCTATGATCGCTACTCGCGACATCGGAGCCGCAGTCGCAGATGCCCTTGTGCGTCTCGACTGCCGTGGAAAGCAGACGCGAGAGCTGCTGGGGCAGCGCGACCTCGACTACAACGAAGCAGCGAGGATCATCGGCAAAGCGATCGGTAAACCCGATCTGCGATACATCCTTGCTCCGAACGACCAAGTGCGGGCGGCGTTGGTGCAGATGGGAATGTCCGATAATGTCGCCGGCCAGATTCTCGAACTGGCAGCCGCGGTCAACTCCGGACACATCCGCGCGCTCGAACCACGCAGCACCGCGAATACAACGCCGACGAAGTTCGAATCATTTGTGGATGAGAGCTTCGTCCCGGTGTATCAGCAGCAAGCGGCGGCGTAACTGGCAGGAGTCGAAAACTACTTCAAGTTACAGACGCCGCTCATTCTCACCCACTAACGGAAAAGGCCACGTTCATTTATGGAACGTGGCTTTTTTATGCCTGGGCTGGTGCAATTTTCTGCGCGTTGACAACCGCGTCGGGAACCACGAGAATCGGGGCTCGTTGTTGCGGGCCCAGATCGCCACAGGCCGGCGAACTTACAAGGACGACCCATAGGAAGGGGTGAGCAATGCTTAGAACTAGCAGTTTCTATGCTCTAGCGGCTTTGATCGTTTTTCTGGCTGTCATCGCGGCGGTCCCTCTTGCAGGGACAGACTGGGCCCGTTGATGCGACGCTGTATACGAGTTATTTTTTCGACTCGAGCTACCAGAACTTTACCTGGGTGGTGTGCGGTTCCACAGTGGCGACCGAGGGGTGTTACGCTTCGGGGCAACTGGGTCCGTTCGGCACGGTGGGCGCCATGATGGAGGGCGTTTCATCCGGGAACCGGAAAGCCGGCACCGTTACGCGCGATATCTACGTGGTGGATGTCGCTAGTGGCAGCGCGGGAAATGACGTTGTGCTCTACGTGTACAAGAAGATGGATACGATCAATGCCTTGTCGGACACCGTCAAAGTTAGTTTATATAAGTCCGTTACTCTTCCGCTTACTGGCGGCAGTAACGCCGTTTGCTCGATGGCGGCGAACGCCGGCTATCTCTTTATCGGAACGGACCAGACGCCGGAAGCGGTTCGAGTCCAGAAAAGCAATTTGAGCCTGGAAACGGTTGGAGGATTCTCGCCGCCCATGAATGTCACTTCTATAACAGCGGATGCATATGGCTACGTCACCGTGACGTTTGGCGGCTTTCTTAGCGGAGAGAATGGGTTGATCCAATTTGGCCCCGACGGCCAATTCGAAGGCGATGGCGGAGGAGCATGGTTCATGCTGAACACTGCAACCGCGCTGTCGACCGCCGGTTTACCCCAATCCTCTTCCCAGCCTGCCCTGCAGCTTGGGTATCGCTTCAAGGGAAGATCGACGCAGACCGACTTCGGAAGATGAGCGGAGCGAGGCCAGTCTGGAGGCGCTTTGCGGGCGTGAGCGAAGCGGGGGCCGGCAGCCGAAATACCGAACGTTCTATGCGAGGGATTTCTAAACTCCGTGTTCGGGATCGGAACGCGTGGAACCCCCGCCATGTGATTAACACTTCTCACGCATTCTCGGCGCGAAAATTGGAACTATGACGAGTGCCCCTTCCCCACCCTCACCGGAGCTCCGAGATCAGCACATGGTTGTACACGGTTACAATACGCCGTGCATTTGTGCTCCGTACTGGGCATACGCTGTGCGGGTCGGAGTCGAACCGTTCTAGTGCTGCCCTCGCACTACCCGAGTCGGCATTTCCCCGCCGGAGGGTTGTGCTCACTTCTCGTTGCGCCGACTACCTACTCGTCCTAGTCCACAGCTAGTCCAACAAAGCGATTAGCCAATCCGTTTCCTGTATTCGCGTGTCGAGTTCCCGGTACTGTTTGGCAAGTTCATCGGCCTTCTTCTGCATTGCCGCAACGCTCACCGTGCTGATGAACTTCACTTCCGAACGGGTGATACGACCTTGAGTGGTCGCGGCCGCTGTCGCCAGTTCACGATATGTGTTGTAGCGAATTTTCAGGACGTCGCGTTCGGCAAGGGCGTCAGCCAGCGTCCGGTCGCCGAACCGCGAGGCGGCATTCGTGCGGTTGATGCGCTGAATGAGCACAGTCAATTCGTGCGCCGATTTTTCCAGCTCGGACTGCAGTTCGACCGGGTCCTCTTCCGGCTTATCGCCTTCCTGAATCCGCGCGTTCTTCACCAGCCTTTGCTTCAGCTGCTCCAGACGTTTCTGGAGATCCGCGCGGAGCGCCAACGCTTCTGCGATTTTCATCGTCTGTTTCCCTTTGTTCGCGAATAGTTTAGCAGAGGTAACCTTGGGCCACCCCAAACGGAACGGCAGCGGGCAGGCGGCTAAAGAATGTTTACAGCGCGAGCTGCCAGCAGAGCCACCGTTGTCAGGGAAATCAGCGATTGAACCATCATGAGTATTTTGGCCCACCCTGACAAGACGGGACAGTCGGTGGGTGAAAATGCGGTGCTGGTGTTGAAGGCGAGAAAAAGGTAGTCCACGAAACCTGGACTCCAGCATTGCTCTCCCATCTCACGCTTGGCTTGCAGGTCGAGCGTCATCTGAGGAAAAAGGAATGCTCCGTCGGTATGTACGCCGCGCAACTCACGCTGGCGCGGGCCACCTGCATCCAAACGCCAGTACCAGGAGGCGAAGACCAGGATATTCGTAATCCATAAGGCAGCCGCGGAGCGCAGCAGATCCTTGGGAGACTGCCGATGCGCGGGTAGGGCCGCGACCAGCAGTCCAAGCGACCAAATCATGTCGACGGTCACAATGGCGCTCAGCAGATGGCCCAGGAATTTATTGAGACTATCTTTACCGCGCTGGCGTGCCCAAGCTGTGGGAATCAGAAGCACTCCGACAACGACGATGATTAGCCAGTCTGGGCCGACGGACAGGGACCCGGGCAGAGAAAAGCGCAATCCTCCCACGGCAAGCAGGGCAAGCATTGCAGGCCACCGTGGCTCCAAACGGTCCGAAGTCTTTGGCATGGTAAAAAGATTGTCGCATGACGGGCTGCACTCGGGGCACTCGTCAATCGTGTTCCCAACGGCGAAACAGTGATAGCAGGTCCCTTTGGAGCTGCCGCCTGGGAACTTCTTGCATCTCTTGCAGGCCTTGAAGAACTCGCGTTCGAGCGCCCGGTGCTCGTCCCACAGTTCGTGTTCACAGACGATGCACATGCTCTCCTCCTGACTACCCAGTTCCCGCCTCTGGACTGGGGTTCTTTG